>CADBMW010000045.1 GCA_902795855.1 uncultured Lachnospiraceae bacterium | reverse complement strand
CTGATGTAACCTATGGAGGTATCTATACCATCTATATCATCCATCAGTTTAAAGTACTTATTACTGAAGGTTTCTCCTTTTTTTACCTTACTAGCCAGGCAGTCCCAGTCTTCCTTTGATTTGATGAGATATGGAACTTTTTCAGTACCCATACCTTCAAAGGAAGCTATTACCTTGAACTTGCTTTCTACTTCCTGCTCTCCTGCATATTTTCCGGTTCCTACTATTGTTACTAAGTAATCTCCGGCCTCAGTTATCTGATAGGTTTTCTCAGTTTCTCCATCCTTTCTATACTTTAGGATGTAATCTTTTCCTTTAACAAGAGCAGTATTATTACATTTAACATTAAGATTCAGTTCATTTGCTTCATTTACATCATAAAGCGGATCAGGGGTATCCATTGTAAGTTCAGCCGGAACATATATTTCCTTAGTGGCAATAGTAATCTTTGTACTAAAGGTTTCGTCATAAAACTTATATGCTTTTGTTCCCTGTTCAGTAGCAAATTTAGTTATATAGTAGCAATTATCCAATTCCGGTTTTGTACTGTTTTTGCATCTTACAATGGTTGCACCATCATGTTCATCAACTGTCATAATTCCCGGATCAAATAAACATCTGGTAAACTTAACTGTTTTATGTTCATAACCTATAAGTCCGCCACAGCTGTGAGCCTTTGTTCCCAGAATACTTCCGGTAAAATATGTATCGGTTATGGTAGTATTTGAGCTTTCATCCACAACTGAGATAAGACCGCCATAAGATCCATCGCCTTCTACATTACTATCGATTATTACTTCACTGCCGCAACTTTTAATGGATGTTTTACCATATGATTTTCCAACAAAGCTGGCAGCAAACTGTACAGCAGTATATATACGTCCCTTTACTATTACCCCTTCTATAGTTGCACCATCTGTATAACAGAAAAGTGCTACACGACTTATATCAGTTCTTTCAGCTGCCGTTCCAAATCTTATATAGATAGTATGACCATTTCCCTTAAATTTACCCTGGAACTTATTGCTTTCATATATGGAAGCCGGACTTGTTACAGGAGACTGCTCAGAACCTATATCCTCTGTAAGACTTATTACCTTATCCTTATAAGTATTTCCATCATTGGTCTGTTTAGCAAATATATCCCAGTCATCTATGCTGCTTATTATGTATGGATCTTCATCGGTTCCCTGTCCTGTAAGCTCCTTATTTACATTGAACAGTTCACTGTCGACACTTCCCTGATAATCACCCTTACCTATTACTGTTACCATATAGGTTCCTGCTTCTGTAATCTCAGAAACCTCTTCTTTTATATCTTCATTTTCTGACTTTGTAACTTTATATATTTTAATATCATAGTCTTTCGATGTAAGAGTTGTATCATCCAGTGTTACAGTCGGAGCAAACTCCTCAGCTACAGTTGATAACTGATATACACTGTTAACAACAACCTTTCCTGTTCCCAGGAGATACGTTTTTTCATCAGCAGCTACTATCTTCTTATGAAGGCCCGGGGCACTCTCGTATACAAGCTGTCCCTCAGCAACTATTTGATTTTTGTTATTCTGATCAACAGTAGAAGCTGCTTCCGGCAGATAGTAAACTTCCGTTACATTTCCCATTTCTCCATTTACATGCTTTAGTCCAACAGGATGGAATGCAACTCTTGAATTAGATTCATAGGTACCACTGAAGATGCAGTTATCCATAATAAGATGAACCATATCACTCCAGCCAAGAAAACCTCCTACATAACCTTTTCCTTTATTACCGGTAACTCCGGTGATGTTTCCTGAATATATACATTTGCTCATGTTGATGGTTGAATCCTTACCATGTCCTATGAGTCCGCCGTGGTGACAGTTTGTATTATTACCGGCATTATTGTAATATGAATCACTGAGTTTAACGTCTGCATCACACCAAACACTGCTTATGGTATTTATTGCATGTTCACCGTCTACTTTATCCGTATCCGCAAATCCAACCAGTGCTGCACAGTGAAGACCACCTGCAACTGTTCCCTCAAGCTTAAGGTTCTTAATAGTTGCATTTTTTATTGCTTTAAACAGAGCCGCCCCATTATCCTTGCTGTCAATGTTAAGAGTGATGGTACATCCGTTTCCATTAAAGATTCCACTGAAAGGATGCTCTTCAGTTCCAACCATGGCATCATTTGCCAGCGCAGATAAGTTCAGCTTATTCTTAAGCTTTATATATTTGCCGCTATAGGTATCTCCATTTAAAACATTTTGTCTAAATTCCAGCCAGTCGTCATTATCTCCTATGAGGAAAGGATCATCCTCAGTACCTGTACCTTCAATTCCAGGTTTGTAAACTGTGACAGTCACAGCATAGCTGCCAAGATATTCACCTTTTCCCTCAGCCTCTACTGTGTAGATTCCCTCACTATCAAAGCTTTCCACCTGGCTGCCATTCTTACTGATACTGAAGGTATAATCAGTATCTTTTTCAAGCTCTTTATCTCCATATTTTAATACCTGAGGAAGCTCTATAGGATCATCACTTAGATAATATGTTTTTTCAAGATTTTCCCAGGCAAGATCAACATCTGTATAATATGTTTTTCCATCATAAGCAGTAATTGATTTATATATTTTATTCTCTGGAATATCAGTTGAAACCGGCAGCTCCGGATTAACAGGATCATATACTACAAAACTACTACCGTTATTACTTTTTACTGAGCTTGTATAATAAACATCTGAAAAGTCCGCAGAAATAACTGTTTCTGAATATTTATGTAATATCGGATGATAATAAACACCTTTTGACATTACAACCTTTCCATTAAACAGAACATTTTCCATGGTCAGCTTATAATTATATCTTGAAAAGCCTATCAATCCACTTACATCAAGAGAGGCTGCTTTTGTTTTCTTTGTGGCATCTATTGTTCCTGAATATACAACATTCTTTATCACGATATCATCATCTGTTACGCCTACTGAACCTATAAGGCCTCCCATAAAGCCCACATCAGTCTTGTTATAATAAGTACTGTTATATCCAACAGATGCATCACAGATAACATTTTCAATACTACTTTTACGATCTACACAACCAGCTAATGCACCTGAATTCTCGCCTCCTAATACTGAGCCCGATACTTTCAGATTCTTTATATGTCCACCTCTAATTATATAGAACAGACCTCTGGTATCATTAGGCAGATCAATCTTTGCATATATTTTTTTGTTATTTCCATCAAATGTTCCGGAGAAAATTCCTCTTTTTTCTCCTATATCTCCTATACAAAAATCTACAGGTTCATCTATGGAGCCTATGCTCTTTTCAAGCCTGATAGTTTTATCTTCAAAAGTGTTTTTCGAAGCTATTGCTACAGATACACCTCTGAGTTCAGAAACACTTGATACCAGATATACATCCGGATCCACAGGATCTTCTCTGAGAGGAGCATAAACCTCGATGGTTTTTGCTGCACTTCCGGCATAGCCTCCTTTTCCCGTCACTGTAAGCTCATACTTTCCTATCTCTTTAACTTCTGAAACAGTTTCTCCGTTAAAACTATAGGTAACTTCGTAATCAGATGCAGAAAGCTCCTTATCATCAAAAGTAACTACGGGAGTGATTTCTATGGCATCTCCGGATGCACCGGGATATTCATAGAAGCTATCTACTCCTGATATGCTTACACTGCCTTTTTTATAATAATCTTTTCCATCTAACAGCTTTACAAGCGAAGAAAAATCATCCGGCGCAACATTATATACAGCAACCGTATCCTTAGTGATTATATGTTCCTTACCACTACCTGTTTCAGATATAGTATTTGGAGCAGTGCTGATATAGTACAGAGGCTTTTTGGTATCTAAGTTAAGCGTACTGTTATTGTTCACTGTACCTATAGGATTAAAGCCTGCACTTCCAGAGTAGGAACCGGTAAATATAAGATTCTCAAGATTAAATGTTACATTATCACCCCATCCGATGATACCACCTACATATCCACCCTTGCTGCCTTCAAGACTACCCTCGAACAGTATATCTTTAAAGGTATCTTCAGAGGTAAATGCGTGTCCGATAACGCCACCATAATGGCCGTTACCATTTGTAACATTCTCAGAAAGTCTGACATCTACGTTACAGTAGATGTCTTCTATAGTATTTTTACTATTTCCCTTATCCTTAGCTTCGCCGGAAGGATTATATATTTTTCCTACCAATGCTGCAGAATGCTGATTACCTGTAACAGAACCTACCAGATCAAGATCATTTATAGTTGCATTTCTTATACAGGAAAAAAGGCCTGCAAATTTATTGGCAGATTCTATGGCCATGGTTATAGTATGACCATTTCCATCAAATACGCCGGTGAAGGGGATTATTTTATCTCCCTCAGGAACACCTATCATGGTAGTAACAGGATTTTCAGCTGTACCTATATCATCATTCAGTACGGCATGAATCTCCCCGCCGTCAGCCTCCAGCACCTTGGAGGCAAAGGCATCCCAGTCCTTTAAATCCTCTATCTGGTACGGCGTATCAGCGCTGCCGTCCCCTCCAAGGTCTCCATCTGCCGCAAACGCCTCAAATGAAAATGTGTTAACTGCCACCACAGTTATCACAAACATCAAAAGAGACATCAGGGTTTTTGACATCTTAGTTTTCAACACATCCCTCATTTTCTTTCTCCTTCTATTTTTTTCTGAAAATTCCCACACCTCATCCGGTTCCTTCGGAACCACCTTCCCCTCAAGGGGAAGGCAAAAATTGTTTTATTCAGCCTTCCCCTTGAGGGGATGGCAAAAATTGTTTTATTCAGCCTTCCCCTTGAGGGGAAGGTGTCAGCTGATTTATCAGCTGACGGATGAGGTGTAGGAATTTTTAATTTAAATCACAAAGCTTCTGTAGAACCAACGTACTTAAATCCCAGCATTGTCACATCATCAAACTGGTCTGCTTCGCCAACGAAATCCTTGATATCCTGTCTTACATTCAGCAGAATATCCCGCTGCGAATAATCCTTAAATTTATTAAGGGTTTCCACCAGACGATCACAGCCATATGCTTTTTCATCCTTATCTATAGCCTCCGGAACACCATCAGTATAGATAAATATGCTGTCTCCCGGATTTAGATCAAGTTCATATTCTTTAAATGGTATCTTTGGCATTATACCCAGTACAAGACTATGCTTCTGCTTATATAATTCATAATCTCCATCCTTACGTTTAAGAACAGGATATTCATGTCCTGCATTGGAACAAACCATGTGACCTGTGCTGAGATCTATAATTCCTATCCAGACTGTTACAAACATTTCTGCTGCATTTCCGTCGCAAAGTCCCTTATTGGCTAGTTTAAATATTTCTGACGGAGATTTACCTGATTCCGCACAGTTACGTATGATTGCCTTACTCTTCATCATGAAAAGAGATGCAGGAATTCCTTTTCCTGATACATCTGCGATAACAAGACAAAGCTTATCGGAATCTATAAAGAAGAAATCATAGAAATCACCACCCACTACCTTGGCTGGATCCATAGATGCATACAGCTCCAGATCATTTCTCGGGAAGGTGAAGTTCTGTGGCAGAGCCGCTTCCTGAATGCTTTTTGCAAACTCAAGCTCCTGTTCTATTCTTTTCTCCGCTGCATCAATATATGTTTTAAGTACATTAACTGTCTGATTTATATCATTTGAAAGAGATGCAAACTCTGAAGAGGAATATACCGAAACCTCCTCATTCAGATTACCATCTGTAATTTTTTTAAGGGATTTGTTGACCATTTCAAGATTGCTTACTACGATTTTCTGCACAAGCACAGAGATAAGTATATAAATAACCGTAAAGAGCAGAATATCTGCCAGTATTGTCTCATAAATGCTTTGATCACGTTCACTGTATACTTCGTCACTTGGAAGAAATGAAATCAGGATATTTTGATCATTCATTTCTCTGCACATACAGACACTACTTTGATTAAACAGATGTGTGGAGAATCTTTCGTAATCATCATAATACAGAACATCCTCTAAGGCGCTCGCATCTAAAGCTTCTCCCTTATTAGCTCCATATAATACACTGCCGTCTTTCTGAATAAGCTCATAGCCTCCGCTTTCACCTACTCTGAATTTGATATTTCCGAAACCATGAACCTTGTCCACGGCCTTATTATATGTATCCCCAATATCAGCAAGGGACTGTTCAAGAACAAATTTGGAATCCTGTATGGCCACCTGAGTCTGTAGAATATAACTAAACAAAAGATTTGAAACCAGCACAACAGCACTTATAACAAAGAGCCAGAACTGGAATTTTTGAGAAACGCGAACATCCTGTTCGTTTTTGATACTTCTGGGATTTACCCATTCACCTGAATCTATTCTGATAATAATGGAAATAAGCGCCAGACCTATACCTGTAAAGATTATCATAGGAGGTGCACATGTTTTTACAACAAAATATGCCATATCCATATCCGCTCTGTGAGTAATGAATACGACATACATATGGAACACTTCCATGGTAGAACCGATAAAGAGCGCAAAGAAGAAAGCTGGCTTCTTACCTTTGAATATAAAACGTCTCATCAGGGCAGCCATAATACCTGAAAGACATGTGGAAACTGAGCAGGCTATCCTGGTATAGGAGCCTATACCAAAATACTCACCTACTATAAATCTTTCAATTCCACCGATGAAACCGGCTATTACTCCGGCTATCGGATCAATAAAAAGCCCAACTGTCAGGGGCGCAAGGTCCCTGACATTGAGCATCATGTGATTGTAATCAATACCGAAGTGTGTGGCAAGAATAGCAATGCCACCATATATAGCCGCAAGAAGCAGCCTGTAACCCCAGCCGATTTCCTTATCTTTAATATATCTCCATATACCATATGTTACTAAAATGTTTCCGGCGACAACTGCCGACATTTTAAGAATCATTGCTATCATAATTCACTAGCCCCCTATACCCATATACGCTAGATTATATCATAACACCGGAGATTATTAAACTGTTATTCAACTGTCACCTTGCAGGTTTTCCAGATTCCATTTATGGTCTGAACATAAACTGTACAGCTGCCCTTTGATTTTGCTGTAACCTTGCCTGCTGTATTTACCTGTGCAACGTCAGGATTATCCGATATAAACCGAAGCTTCTTTGCATAACCGGTGGCAAGCTTCTTTTTCTTTTTAACCCCCTTCACTGAAGCCTTGATAGCAGCTGTCTTACCCTGGGAAAGAGTAATCTCAGTCTTTTTAAGTTTCAGACTCTTAGGGTTAGTAAGCTTACCCTTTACATTGCCAGTAATGAAATATCCTTCCATACTTTTTGCAATAGTCTGATAGCCATCTGCTGACTTTTTCTGTGCTTCAACATAGAACTTATATACTGTATTTTTAGACAGCTTTTTCACCTTACAGTTTAATTTGCTGCCCTTTACAGTCTTAACCTTCTTATACTTAGCTGCTTTTCCCTTTCCGGTGGCTTTGGCCAGATATATTACATATCTGTCTGCACCCATGCTATTCCAGGAAATCTTCACTGCCTTCTTACCACTGGCAATTCCCTTGGCAGCAAGTACCTGATTTACTCCGGAGTCAGTTGTGGATGAAGCAGCCGGTGTTACAGTTGGAGTTGCCCCCGGCGTCACTGTTGGAGTAGCTGTTGGAGCAGGTAAAGGTTGTGGCGATGGTGATGGTGAAGGTACTGCATCAGTTATATTGGCAGTTGTTTCCTTCTGGCTGTTTTCAAGGTCTATACGATAATTCTTTGAAGAGTCTCCATTGAGTTCATAACTTAGAATAACCTTCTTATCATTACCCTTATCTGCAGTTTCAAATTCACCTGTTACATTTATGCTTATATCTTCACCTTCCACTTTATTATCAATCTTTATGTTGTCAGTTACAAGCTCGGCATCCAGTTTGCCATCATATGCTTTATCTTTTCCTTCTATTCCGGAAACAGTGATCATTCTTGGCTGAATCTGTAACAGCATATAACCCATGTAGCTATAGTAGTTTTCATCATCAGTATCAACAGTATAGTAAATGAGTTTTGAACATGTATCCTTTATTTTAGGACTTTCTGAAAGGCTGATGTCATCTTCATTTTCTCCATAACGGATTTCTGCTTTTACGTCATCCTTAACATTAATAATGGCGTCATGTTCTTCTCCGTCATATACTGTATCAACACTTACTTCTTCAATTTCCAGTTCTTTTTTCAAAACAGTGGCTGTAGTAACCATCTGACTGTTTTCAGTATCGATGTAATAGTTGTCAGCATCTTCACCGCTGATAGAATAGCTGATATTTATATCCTTTGAGCTTCCGGCATTAGCATCTTCAAAGCTTCCGTTAGCTGTAATAGTAATGTCATCACCACTTATCACATTATCAACTTTTAAGCTTTCTGTATTAAGCGAAGCATCCAAGCTGCCGTCATAAATCTTAGTCTGAGCTGTTACGCCACTGACCACTATCGGTCTCTTTTTTATTCTACCGGTTACATGTGCACCAGGACTTAGCTTATAATTTCCTGCGGCATCTCCTTCAAGAGTCATGCTATCTAGTATAACTGTTTTATCTTCGCCGGCTGATGCGTCAGTAAATACCGCATTCCCACTCTTTACACTGATATCATCGCCATCTATTTTTCCTTTAATAACTGCATCAGATAAATCGGCTGTTATATCAGTTGTACCGTCATACACCTTTTCAATTCCTTCAACACTGCTTACAGAAACAGGTCTCTTTAAGATTCTGAAGGGCGAAGAATCGATTATCGTAGGATATGAGGTATTTAAGTCCTCAACGCCATAAAAAATAGTCTTTTCACATACATTTTTATACTTTTGAGGATTAGAAACCATTGTAGCTATACTTGGTGTTTCACCATAATAGATATGAACTTTACTTGGATCCGCATTTTCTACCGTGCTTGTAACTTCTACATTTATATAGTGTTCCTCACCATCATATATGTGATTCTGTCCGCTTACCTTTATTACAGGCATACCACCTTCTTCTTGAATTGTAGCTTTTGTTTCTGTTTGTTTTCCTTCCTCAGGAATGTCATAATTATCAGCATCATTTCCAACAAGTACCATATTTTCAATATAAACAGTTTGTTCAATTAGAGTGAGTTCAGGATTGTTAAATCTACCTGTGGCCGTAACACTTACATCATCACCATCAAGCTTGCCGGTGATTGCCATATTGCTAAAGTCGAGCTGTGCATAATCAGTTTTATCATAGCTTTTATTTTTTGCAGTAATACCGCTTACTGAAAGAGGAACTTTGCTGATAGATGCTGTAGTATAGGTCTGGCTTGTAGGATCAACCACATAATTACCTTTGGATTCACCTGAAAAAGTATAGCTTAAGTTTACAAGCTTACCTTCTCCCGCATTAGCATCAGTAAACTCGCCCTGAATATGAATATTGACATCATCATTAATCAGACCATCTATACTCATTTCTTCAAGGCTTAGTTTAGCATCTGTTTTTTTATCATACTGTTTATCTTTTGCAGTAATACCTAAAATCTTTACAGGCTTCTCGTTTATATTTATGGTTGCAGAACCGGTAAGTGTATCATATCCTTTAGCAGATACCCGATAATATACAGTATATTCTCCTGCATTTGTAAATTCAGGGCTTTCGTCATGATCATACGTACCCTCAACTGTACCATACTTAACTTCCGCACTTCTCGGTGAAGCTTTTATAGTTAAACCATGGGCTTCACCATCATAATATCCGTCATATGCTTTCACATCTGCAGTTAAGCTAAGAGGCATGATGTCAAGTGCTACCGGAGAACTTGCGTAGTCTGTAAGATTTCCTCCATTAACATCCTCTGCAAATATATATACATAATAATCATCGCCACTCTGGCCTTCACAGTCATCCGGAAGTTCGAATTTACCTACTCCTTCTGATGTTACATTTCCGGATATAATATCCATACTTCCGTAATCTAAAATCTCGGCTCCCTCTGCATTCCACTCTTTATCAGTAACTAGATAAGATATCTGGGTGGCATTTTCTATACGCTTACCACTAAGCTTAAATGGAACAGTTATCTCATTACCATTTCTTTCCAAACTTCCATTTAAAGATGTTTTAAACGGAGTTTCCTTATCACCATATACTTTCTTATTATCAATAATTGTCAGCTTGTATTCTGACTCAGGTTTTCCGGCCTCTCCTGAAACCAAAGTAGAAAAAAGAATATTATTCAGATCGAGATTCATAGCCGGGCTGAGACCAAAATAGTTTTCCTCGCATTGTGCTTTTTCAATTCTGCCAACCCCTGTTACATAACCGACATAATCAAGATAATCTCCACATTGAGAACGTAACCAGTATTTTTCTGCATTAACTTTTATTCTACTTCCATATAAAGTATCATTAACGCTATCCGAAAAACCATAGTTGGGATTCATGGCTTCAGAGGCATCCAGCAGAAAACACGTATCTTTTTCAAGAGGGTCAAACTCAAACAAAAGAGTACCAAAGCTATCTTTGATAGGATATTTATCTCCTTCTGCCGCTTTAGCCTTGGTGCTTAAAAATATTGCATTTTTTTCAGGAGCTGTTAATCGCTCTGAGGCAAAATCACGAATATGAGAACGTGATTGACTACCCAGCCAAGTATAATTCCAGGTAAGGCTTGCTCTAACATTTTTTACGGTTGAGATACAATCCAGAAAAAGTGTAGTACCATTACCAAACCCGGTCTCATGAGTATTTAGCACTTTGAATTTAAGCGTTTCCCCATTATTACAGTAATCAACATAACACCATCCGCCATCACCCTTCTTAGGGTTACACATAGGAGTTACCCCCAGTCCGGTAATAACCTTTTCACTTTTTGATTCGGCATATGCCTTAATTTTAGAAGAGGGCATTACAGTAAATGTCATAGCCCCTGCCATAATAATGGCTGCCATCTTTACTATCTTCTTTTTAATGCTTATCACTTCTGTGTCACCATAACCTTTCTATTACTTTAGGTTTCATCTATAGTTTCGTATTATAACACTACTTTTTTATATTCCTGTCATTTTTTCTTCTGACTCATATATTAATTCACCAAGGATTCTTATGAGGCGGTCTGCTTCCACCGGCTTGCTGAGATGAGCATTCATTCCGGCCTGCAGTGAGTTCTGAACATCCTCATCAAAGGCATTGGCTGTAAGTGCTATGATAGGAATTCTCTTTGCGTCCTCCCTGTCCATGGCACGGATAATCTTAGCCGCCTCCAGTCCATCCATCTCGGGCATACGAACATCCATAAGTATGGCTGAATAGATTCCCGATGTACTCTTTTCGAAAAGCTCAGTTGCAATCTTGCCATTCTCAGCATGATCAACCTTTATATTTTCCATATCCAGCATATCTATCAGAATTTCTGCATTCAGTTCCATATCCTCAGCTAGCAGGATACGACGGCCTTCCAGCCTTGCCTTCTTCTTTTCCTTAAATATAGCCATGTGACTTTTAAGGGCAATCTGACTGAGTTTATCCATTACATCCGCCTCAAAAAGTGGTTTTAAGATGGAATTCTTTACACCCACACTTTCGGCTTCCTCCTGTATCACTTCCCAGTCGTATGCTGTCATGGCAACAACTGTACACTCCTTCTCATAATTCTTTATTATTTCGGCAGATGCTTCCTTTCCGCTCATTCCCGGCATATTCCAGTCCATGAGAATCATATTGTAAGGATGATTCTTTGCATGCTGAATTTCTATTTTATTTAGAGCCTCCTGACCACTGGTGCAGATATCAGCCGTAATTCCCACTTCCGTAAGCACCATTTTGGCATGCTCTGCATCCACAGGGCTGTCGTCAACCACCAGAATATATATAGCCTGAGGATCAATTTCAGTTGAAAGTTCTGTCCCATTTCCATCACCCTTAATAAGAGTAACCAGCACAGTAAATTCAGTACCGGCGCTTTCTTCATATTTTACGCTGATGGAACCATTCATCATATCCACCATTCTCTTGGTGATGGCCATTCCAAGATCTGTCTCCGTAAGCTTTGGACTCTTAAGTGTCTCTTCATCCATACCTGCTGCTGTTCCTTTGATACAAAAACGAAGAGTTGCCTGATCTGAAAATTCTGCAGCTTTTTCCACTGTAAAGAAAACGCTGCCTGATTCCTCCTCATGGCTGATGACATTAAATAGAATATTTAAAATAATATCCTTCAGCTTTGCTTCATCGCCAATATAGAATCCATCCGGCTGACCTACTGTATTAAATTCATATTTAAGCTTATTATCATCACACTGCTTTGTAACGATTCCATTTATCTGATCTATAATGGTATTTAGAGAAAACTCACTTTTCTGCAGTACCACCTGGCCGGCTTCAATACGGCTCATATCAAGTACATCATTGATTATATCCAGAAGGTTCTTTGCGCTTTCCATATTTTTCTCAAAATACCCTCTGGTTTCATCATCCAGATTATTCTTCTTAAGTGCAAGAGTATCCAGTCCGATAATGGCATTTATAGGAGTCCTTATTTCATGACTCATTCCAGCCAGGAATGTTGTCTTTGCATTATTTGCCTCCTCTGCAGAATGAAGGGCATCAAAAAGAGCCTCACTTCTAGCCATTGTTTCACGCATTTCCGCATCAACATCCATAAAACCTATGATGATGAATTTATCATCATTCTCCATACGGGATATTTTCATGCTGTAAAAGACAGGTCTGTCTCCCACCACACGGCGGAATGTCATGACAAAGGTATCCTTAAAGCTGAGTGTTTTCATCATTCTTTTCCTGTTCATAGCCTTCAGGAATTCTTCTTTATCATCAGCATAAACCCCTTCACTGAGTTCTATCTTACAATCACTGAAGAAATGCCAGCCTCTTCGAACCTCGGTAAGTGTATTTCCTTCTTCTCTCTTGCAATACTCGATAAACTCCTCTGTATCTGTATTAACATAGAACATATTTGTATAATCACGGGCCAGAGTCTGAGCGATATGGGTATAAATAAGTCCGGTAGCAAGAGCGCTCTCATAAGCCTCCTTTGTATTTGCCTGTTCATGCTCTATACGTACCAGATCCGTAATATCCTGGCACATACCCAGAACACAGCTTCTGCCTACAGTATCTGTGTATTTTACTCTCGTAGTCTGCAGCTGGCGTGGATTTCCCTCAGCATCTTGCACATCCTCATAGAAAATATAAGGCTTAGAAAGAGAAAGGGCTATTTTATCGTCCTCTTCGAAATGTGCCGCCGTCTCCGGATCAAAAATCTCAGCATCTGTAAGTCCTATTACGCCTTCAGGATTTTCCTTTCCCGCATATTCAGCAAAGGCCTGATTGCAGGCCAGATACCTGCCGGTTTTTGAATCCTTCGTAAAAGCCATCCCCGGCATATTATTCAGTAATGAAAAAAACCTGTCCTTTAATTCAGCTATTTTCTCCGCTTCCTCCAGCTCTTTCTTATAGTCCTCTTTTTCATCATTTATCAGAAATGAATGAAGCATACAGGTTCCAAGCATATATGCAATGGAGTAAAGTGGAAGATAAGGAAACCACAGCTGTACATAAAGGCATATTGCCATAACAAATCCAAAGGATGCCAGTAATCTAAATTTTACTTTTGATTCCGGGCTTCTTACAATCCTAAACATGGAGGTAATGGCTCTAATTGATATGATCAGCAAAAATACAATCTGACATACCAGCATCGCATTACGCAGGGGCAGCTCCGTATATACAGAATTCTTATTTACAGTAAAGATTACCGGCGTAAAAATATTGATAATACTCAGAGCGAAAATCCCTCCCGCCAGAACACGTCCTGTGATAATAAGGAATTTTCCAAATCTTCTATTTTCATTCAGATATGCAACTGTATACTCTGCCCAGAATGATATTCCGGCTGCCATTACTATAAAATAAATTGTTGTATCCGCAAAAAGCGCATTTGCAAGCTTTTGACTTTCCATTATGCCCCAAAGGACATCTACTATATAGTATATGAGAACAGCAAAAAGAAACCTCCTGTAAACATTCCATGCGGGTTTGTCAAAAACCCTGGAATCTCGAAGGATATCCCAGTTTACAATGAAAAGTATTAAGATTGCCAAAAGACCTATCGCAGAATAATACATAATCGTTTATCCTCTCATTTATTTTTTTCTTGTCTTCAGGTTGCTCTTATTATCATACATTCTCTGATCTGCGCATTCATATACCGAAGCCACCTTCTCTTCATGGTCATATCTTGCCATTCCAAGGGCGATAACGATACCTCCGTTTTCTACAGCATCATCATTATGCTCATTCATCTGAGTTATAAGCTTATCCAGATTATTGTAGTCCTCTCCCTGTGAAAGTACTGCAAACTCATCTCCTCCCACACGGAATACAGGACTTCTTTTAAAGGTTGTACAGATAATCCTGCAGGCATCCCTCAGATACTGGTCACCTGCTTTATGTCCCTGAGTATCATTTACCTTCTTCAGATCATTTACATCAAGGATAGTTATAGCAAACTCAGGTGCACGATCCATTTCAATCTGTGCATTAAGTCTCTCTTCATAAACACGATATGCATTTCGGTTCTTTACTCCTGTCAGTGCATCTATATTAGCCTCGATTCTGGCCTGAGCAAGACGTCTGCCATATTCCTCCTCCTGACGAACCTGAGCATCTATATCATTTACTCCTACTATAAGACGCTGACCTTCTTCCTCATTCAGCAAGGCAGCCTTCAGCTGAACATAACAAGGTTCATCATCTCTCATCATACGGTGGCTAAGAGTAAAGATGTCATTGTTATTTATCTCCTCCATGACATTTTCCATGGTAAGAGCTGTAAATACTCTGTTTTTATCCTCCTGATATACTCCCCGGATATAATTCTCTCTGAAAGTAGAGAAGAAGTCCTTACCCTCCGAAGGCATATTATAATTATCAAAGCCTTCGCTGGAGCTATATTCTCTATAATGTCCGGTCAATGGTTCAACCACATAGATGCTTAAGAATTCTCCGGCCAGTGCACTGATTCTTCCGTAAGCAGTCTGTTCCTCCTGCATACGCTGTACATCCTGTTGATGCTTCACCTGTTCATCAACATCTGTCATTCCAAGTATGATGAATCGTTCATCATCATGCATACGTGTAACTGTCATGCTGATATACTTTGAATCATTTTCTGTAAGTATGCGGAATGTCATCATGAAATTATTATTCTGCTCCAGTGCTGCCACCAGAGTTTTTCTGTCCATGGCACTTTGCACTTCATCTATATCATCCGGATGTACAAACTTCTCAACCATGTCCTGACATTCTTCAAAGAAATGCCATCCACGTCTTGCTTCATAAAGACTTCCGTCCTTATCATCTGTCTGGTATTCTACATATTCCTCAGCATCAATATCAATGTAGTAGAGACTCATATATCCATGAGCCAGCGTCTGGGCTATATGGGTAAATACTATGCCCGTTTTTCTTGCCTTTTCATAGGATTCCTTTGTAGATGCCTTCTCTCTGGATATACGAACAGTGTCCGAAGCATCCTGGAAGATTCCCAATACACAAAGTCGGTCATTGACATCAGTATATTTAAGTCTTGTACATTTAACCTTAAGCTGATTACCCTGGGCATCCGGCATATTGTCATAGAAGATAAGTGGTTCATCCATGGAGAGAGCCATATTATCATCTTTTATAAAACGATCTGCCAATTCTTTAGAAAAGAGGTCTGTTACCTTAAGTCCCACTACCTCAGATGGAGCCTTCTTTTTTGCATATTCAGCAAAGGCCTGATTGCAGGCCAGGTACTGGCCGTTATTTGCATCCTTTGTGAAATAAACTCCCGGCATATTATCCAGCAGGGATGAAACCGTCTGCTGCAGATCCGCAATCTGGGCTGCCTCCATAAGAAGCTTCCTCTGTCTTCCTGCCAATCTCTCCGCCTTCAGCTTCTGCCAAAGAAGGAGAAGTATGATTAGGAATATTACTGATAAAATACCTACTATGATAAGCCAGTAACCCTTCAAAAACTGCATGAAGGTTATCTTTTTATTCGAAAAAATATAAGAAGCAAGGGCCGCATCAATTTCCTTACCATTTGTGGAAAGTACGGTTTTGTTCATAATCATATACACTTCCGAATTCGTCTTTTTTACTGCAAAAGAAAATGGAAGAGATTCACCGGTTGGCACCGTGTACAATTTATTCTTATTCAGTGTTTCTTCCTCGGAAGGGATTCTGTAATTGCTTACAAGAACGCAGTCAACTTCTCCCTTTGCCAATGCCTTATAACAGGCCGGAAGCCCCTGAAAGGCTTTCCTCTTTGATTTAGGATAATAATTCATGATAAAGGTATCAACGTTTATCATATTATCATTAACTGCAAAGGTCATCTCGGTTTCCTCCGAAAGAGGCTTCGAGTCAGAAATACGCATAATGGCATTCATTTCCGTTTCCATGGCTGCATCAGTCAGTCTAAATCCCCTCTGATCTGCATCATAGGAACTTAAGCACACCGGAAAAACACAGTCAACCTCTCCAGCTTCCAGAGCATCCAGTGCAGCAGATGTAGATTCATATGGAATGGTCTTTAATTTAAGATTTGAGTTATTCAGAGTATTCTGGGCATGAGCCAGATAATCCTTCAATGCACCTGTCAACTCTCCTGTGTCCTCGTCAGTACTACAGAAAGGAAGATAATTATCGCGATATCCAATCTTTATTTCATGATTGTCATCAATCCATTCTTCCAGTTCAGGTGAAAGCATGGCATTTGTTTTAGTACTGTAAAGGCGCTGCTTGGTTATTTTTTCATTAAAGTATGGATCTTCATCCTGAATTTCTGCCATGGCCATATTCAGCTCATCCAGAATATCGGGACGATCCTTATTGACAGCATAGTAATAATCTGATCCGCCAATACGGGTAACAGGAACAACATCCCTGCCATAGTCGTAGGAATATACGGAAACATATCCATCTATCTCATTATTGCTGATCATTTCCATAGATTCATCTTCTGCAGCCGTCAGAGGAACAACCTCAGCTTTTATGTCATGATTCTCAAGCCATTCCTTCAGGAAACCTTCCTGAACACTGTTCTTATTTACACCTATCTTTTTCCCGTTATAAGACTGTGGATTATCTGCAGCAATTTCTCTGTTCTTTGAACTCACGAAAAGATAATATGATTCTGTTCCCATTGGAAGATCTGAGAAATACATATAAGGCTCACGATCCTCTTTGTAGGAAACATCACAGAGTATATCAATTTCACCATCCTTCAGCTTCTGAAAGAGATTTGCCCAGCTGTCCTCCACATATTCATAGCTCCATCCGGTATATGCAGATATCTTCTGCTGATATTCATAATCAATACCACATCGTCTTCCGAACTGGTCGAAGTAGCAGAAGGAGGAATCAAACCACCCTACACGTATAACCTTTTCTTCCTTTTCTTTTGCATATGCCGTACATGGTTTCATCATATTGATAAGAATTACTGCAAACAGAAGATATGCCATAATCCGTTTTGTAATCTTAATTATTCTCAATTCACAGCCCCCCTTATCCTATCCTGTCTGATTCCATAATCAGACGGGTCAATGTTTCATACATCTTCTCCGGTTCTATAGGCTTGGAAAGATGAATATTCATTCCAGCTTCAATACAGCGCTGGATATCTTCATCGAAAACATTTGCTGTCATAGCTATGATAGGAATGATTTTTGCATCCGGACGATTCAATGAGCGAATCATCTGAGTAGCAGTATATCCATCCATTTCCGGCATCCTAACGTCCATAAGGATTGCATCATAGTATCCCTCGTTACTTTCAGAGAACATCCTGACAGCTTCTGCTCCGTTCTTTGCATGCTTTGCTTCTATATCCTCTAATTCAAGAAGATCAGCGAGAATTTCTGCATTCTGCTCCACATCCTCCGCCATGAGAACTCTTCGTCCGGCCAGTATACTGATATCTATACCTTCCTCAGAAACCTCTCCGGCCTGATTATCCGTTTCACTACGTTTGGATTCCTCCAGCTTTACTATAATTGTAAAGGTAGAGCCTTTTCCCTTTTCACTTTCAATCTGAATTTCGCCATTCATCATTTCCACGAAATTCTTGGTTATGGCCATACCCAGTCCGCTTCCGCCATATTTATTTGTGGTAGTTACATCCTCCTGGGTAAAGCTGTCGAAAATCTTTGGAATATATTCCTCATCCATACCGATTCCCGTGTCTTTTATTATAAAACGCAGAGTACATATTCCATCAGTTTGGGACAGCTGCTCTACAGTCAGTGTTACACTTCCCGGTTTTTCAGTGAATTTAACTGCATTTCCCAGGATATTTATCATAACCTGTTTCAGCTTCATATCGTCTCCGATGTAATAATCATTCACATCACCTTCGATATTACATTCATAGTTAAGTTCCTTTTCCTGACATTGTCCGCTGATTATAACATTTATCTGACCAAGGAATTCATGGAAGGAAAATTCCTCATTTTTCAAAACCATTCGTTCGGACTCAATACGGCTCATATCAAGTACATCATTTATAAGTCCCAGCAGGTGATTGGCACTGAGTCCGATTTTTTCCAGATGGTCTCTGGTTCTTGGGGGCAGATCCGGATCCCGGAGAGCTATGTTATCCAGTCCGATAATGGCATTCATAGGAGTCCTGATCTCATGGCTCATATTGGAAAGGAAACTGGATTTCGCCCGGCTGCTTTCTTCCGCCAGTACTTTTTCAATCTCCATCTGTTTTTCCCTCTTTTGAAGGATGCCATATATTCGAAGAAGAATGAGAAGTGAGAAACATATGAGGATAATCTGAACCAGGCTGGCACTGTGAAGTGCGTCACCTATGTCCTCCATTTCTCCACGTATATACTCTTCGTCATTGGCTTCATAGTAATTATAAATTCGGGTTTCTGTACGGTCTATAGCTTTGTCAGTTGTCTGACGCATCCAGATACTGGATGTAAATATAATAAGTCCCAGCAGCACTATCCATGCCACAATGGAATGCCCCATCTTGCGTTCTTTATCCTCATGGAGGAATACACGGAAATACAGGAATCCAATTATACTCCAGATAGTCAGGATCAGGTAAGATTCCATGGAGAGGGTGCTTATGGAAAGGATGTTAGGAATAAGGAATTCCAGGGCGAACAGAACTGATATTATCATTCCTATCAGACCTATCACCACATTTTTTTTATTTCCTTCCTCTCTGGCAATCTTAAGTGCTGATGCTGCCGCAAGGGCGTAGGCTATGGTTGCTCCTACCGTTGTTACATCCACAATCCAGCTTATAGCTGTTCTTCCGAAGTAAGGAAGAATAAGTGATACGATACATATGAAGAGGATAGCATTTTTCGGTACATATCCCGAAGTCCTCTTTCCAAACCATTTTGGGAAAAGTCCGTCATCAGACAGGGAACAAAGAAGTCTGCTGAGGGCGATATAATTGCCGATGAGTCCTGTAAAAATTGCGCCAAGGGCTGCAAGGCCAAGTATTATGCTGCCCGCATCTCCCAGGGCTGTCTCAGCTGAAAAAAAGGTTGGAAGAGATGCCATTCCGGAATAATTATCAAGATTTGAAATGTATTCAGTCCAGGAGCTGCAGTCATCCGGAAGTGCCTTAACTGCAAGCAGAGCCAGTAAAATATATGCAGCTGCTGCTATGATAACTGCAGACAGCATTATTCCAAATGATTTTTTTAATGAAAACTTTGATTCTTCTGCAGAATGAGTTATAGATTCAAAGCCAACAAAGGCCCATGGGGCAAGAGCGAAGATTGTAAATACTCCTGTTGCAGGACTGCTGTCCGGTGCATATGAAGGTGTAAAATCTCCCGTGCATTTTCCGCTTACAGCGGCGGCAGCAAAACATATCACAACTCCGACAAAAAGAATAAACGCCAGAAGAACCTGCATCCATGCAGAAACCCTCCTGAAGAAACAGACAGCCGTTGCAATAATAAGCGCACTTGAAGAAAGGATGATTTCTCCGAGATAGATATCATAACCGGCTATCTGATAAAGATAACCAAATCGGAAAGTATCTCCCAATACAGTCCTCGCAATTAATGGCAGGGCCGTAGCATTAGCCCAGATAATGGCGATGTATGTAATGATAAGGAACCAGGCACTCAAGAATCCATGATCATATCCGAAGGCTTTTTTTGTATAGGTATAAATACCACCACAGTCCGGATAACGATTCATAAGATAATGAAAATTCAGTGCCAGAACAAGCATTACAAGACCGCTTATTCCAAGTCCAATGAAGGTTCCGATAGGACCTGCTATAGGTAAAAATGTAGTGCCTGGCATTACAAAAGCCCCCCATCCTACGCTGCAGCCGAAGGACAAGGCCCATGCCCCTAAAATACCAAGATACTTCTTCTCCTTTGATTTATCCATAGAATAAACCTCACTCAATCATTTTATTGCTCTTCGTAGCTCTTAATTCCATCTACTGTTTTCTTGTATAATTCTTCTATCTCTCTCAGCTTTTCGGATACCTCCGCATCCGAAAGCTTCCTCTGATTTCCCGGACGAAAATCATCCGTTATTTCAGAAGCTAATTCTGAAAGTTTTGAAAGCCCAAGGTTTGCACAAACTCCTTTCACTGCATGACCCTTTTCAAACAGATCATTTGGATTCATTGTCTTTCCTGCCTCCAGAAGACTTTCCACTACTCCATTTTCGATAAATCTACGGATATGTTTGTCGATCAGCTTATCAACCCGTAGTACGCTGACTGCCTGATCATAATTACCACCAATCTCTGAATATAGTTCCTGAAGTGTCATTTTTTAAGCTCCTCTCCCAACTTTCTGCATATATCCTCGTATTTGTCTATAAACGCCGAGCCTTCTGCCTTTATAAAATCTACATCACTATTCTTGGCAGCAAACTCATGATTTTTTGCTATTTCGCTAAGCTGATTTAATCCCAGCGTTGCCATGGTGCTCTTGATGGTATGAGCATCTATTCCATAATCCTTAATATTGCCGGTCTCAAGATTTTTTCTCATTCTCTTTGAACGTTCCTTACTATCTGAGGCTGCATCGGATATTATTTCTGCAAGCAGCTCTTCATCATCTGCGCAATGTATAAGAGCTGTTTCAAAATCCATTCCTTCTATGTTTGAAAGCTTCTGGCGGATGGACGTAGTTTCCTTTTTCTCCGTACTCGTAGCACTGCTTTCTTCTACTTCTTTTATTTTATCTTCCGGAAGCATTTCCTTCACAGTCTTCTCCAGAAGATTAGAATCCAGAGGCTTTGTGATATAATCATCAAAGCCTGCATCTATATACATCTTACGGCTGCCTGCTACGGCATTTGCTGTCAGAACTATGGCCTTTGTATCTCTGTTAAGGGAAGCCTCGTCTTCCTTTATCATCCTTAATGTTTCTATTCCGTCAGGATCAGGCATCATGTGATCCAGCAGTATCAGATCATATTTCTTTTCTTTGCAAAGCTCTATGGCCTTTGAGCCGGAGCCACAAAGATCCGGTGTGATTCCATTTTTCTTCAGGAAGAGTTTTACTATGGTAAGATTCGACTGGTTATCATCCACTGCAAGAACCTGTGCGTCAGGAGCCATAAAGCTACTCTGATTAAAGTCAGTGTTGTAATCTATACTTCGCTGCATAAAGTCATCCCTAAGCAGAGCCTCACCTGTATATCTGACAGGAAGCTTTACCCAGAATTCAGAACCAAATCCGTATTCACTTTCTACTCCCAGGGAACCCTTCATTGAATCAACTATGCTTTTAACTATGGCAAGTCCAAGTCCCGTTCCTTCTATATTCACATTGGATTTAATATCTGCTCTTGAAAATGCCTCAAACAGATGTTCCTGATCTTCCCTGGTTATTCCCTTTCCGGTATCCTTAATCCTTATGCTCAGTTCATAGCCCTCATCGCCGGTATATTCCCCACCTAGCATAACACTTATATAGCCCTTATCAGTATATTTAATGGCATTATTTATAAGATTTACCAGTATCTGTCTGATTCTGAATTCGTCGCTTATAATCTCATCAGGAATATTAGCGGTAAGCTCCGTACTAAGATCCAGCTGTTTTTCATCCGCCCTTTCCTTCACAAGAGAGATAACATCATACATCATATCCGACATAAGAAAACGATTTTCGTTTATTTCAAGCTTGCCAGCCTCGATTTTTGAAAAGTCCAGAACATCATTTACCAGCATGAGAAGCATTTTTCCCGAAGACTTGATGCTTCTGGAATACTCCCCAATTGTTTCATCCGTATTCTCTCTGAGGATCATCTCATTCATACCCAGGATGGAATTGATGGGAGTTCTGATTTCATGTGACATGCTGGCAAGGAATCTGGTTTTTGCATTGGACATGTCGATAGCCTGCTGCTTCTCCAGATTCATCTTTCTTAGATCATCAATTTGCTGGATTACAACAAATACAAGAAGGAAGGCAAGTCCCACACCCATCTGAAAATTATCCCTTACTTCAGTATCCACAAGTGCAATTATGAGAGATATCATACAGAAAACAAGAAAGCCAAATAACCCTATAAAAGTATATTTATAGGGACCGATTCTTTTCTTGACGGCATCTATGATCAGAACTAAGATTGCCGTCACAGACATTATAACAAGTATTACGTTCATTATGTTTATAGCATTATAATATGGGAAAATTCCCGTGAAATGAAGAATCGGCCACAGCAGCGCATTTATGGCAGATCCTATCATAAGGATAGACATAACCCTTTTATATCTGCCACGCTGAAGAGAATTCAGATATATGGCCGGAGCAAAGGGAATCATATTACAGAACAAATAACTAAGAAGACCATTTACATGGTATACACTGAAAATAAGTGGGAACATATATGAGTCAGTGACAAGCCAGAATGATATAACGAATATTCCTAGGGCACCGTACATCATGTCAATCTTTCTTTTGTAACAGAATTCAAGAACAAAGCTGACAATGATAACAACTAAGGAGAATATAAGAACTATAGAAGCCAGAACGTAAGAGATTCCTTCTCTTCGCATCATATGGCTGAAGGCACCGAAGCGGGTAGTGATAAAAGAATCGGGAATAAAACGCTCGCTCTCCAGGGAGGATAGTTTTACAATACGTAATTCCTTACCCTTATCAGCTTCCTTGAGAGGAGTCATCATATAGAACTGTCTGATGGCACCACCGGGAATGTTTACGTCTCTTTTTTCTTTGAAGTCCTTCCTGAGCTCGCCGCCAACATAAACCTCCGCATCTTTTCTGGTATTGAAATAAAGGTACTCATTATCCTCCACATTATCGGAAAGAACCGTGCTGAGGACATAGTGTCCCTCCTCGTCATCAGAAACCGTCCAGTCATCTACAGTCTGAAAGGGTTCCTTTTCCAACACGTCGGATCTGTTAATGATTCCAAAGCACACAAAAACAAAGGCGTTGACTACTAAAAGAAAATACAGCACTACCTTAACCGTCATCACACTTATATCTAAAAGCCCTTGTTTCTTTTCTTTTGACATTCAGTATCCCCCCATACCTTTATGTATAAGATTTTACTTCATTCCCGATACTTCTTCAACCCAAAATGAGTCAAAAGGGACGTTTCTCCCTGACTCACTTTGGAAGGGAAAAACTAAATCTCGACTCGCGCCGGAGAAGGCGCTCCCTGAGAATTGTTTTTCCTTGGCAAGAAGTGAGTAGGATAAAAACGTCCCTTATGACTCAATGAAAAACATCCCGTCTATATTACGCGGTTTTTACGCTTCTATTTATTTTTTCCACTGATGCTATCTCGCCGTCGACGATTCTTACCAAGCGTGTTCCGTAGCGGGCTGCTTCTTCGGAATGGGTTACCTGAACTACGGTTTTTCCGTACTTGCGGTTGATGTCACGAAAGAGCTCCATGATTTTTGTACCTGACTTACTGTCCAGGTTTCCGATAGGCTCATCCAGGAAAAGGATGTCCGGATCAAATACCAGCGAACGGGCTATGGCAACTCTTTGCTGCTGGCCGCCGGAAAGCTCACGTGGTGTGAGTTTTCTCTTGTCCTCCATTCCGATCAGTTCAAGACATTCGTCTATCTTATCTTTATAGGCGGACTGTTTCTTTCCGGCCAGCATTAGAGGAAGTGCTATATTGTCAACCACATTAAGGTTTGGCACCAGGTTATAGAACTGGAATACGAAGCCTATCTCATCATTACGCATTCTGCTGAGTTCTTTGTCTTTGAGAGTCTTCAGGTCTCTTCCGTTTATGATGACATTTCCTACTGTAGGCTTGTCCAGTCCACCCAGGAGATAAAGAAGTGTTGATTTTCCACTTCCGGATGGACCCATGATTGAAACAAAGTCTCCTTCTTCAACCTTGAGATTTATGTTTTTAAGTATTTCAGTTTCCTGTTTTCCGTTTACAAATGTTCTTCCTACGTTTTTAACTTCTATCTTACTCATTTTCTTATCCTCCGAATT
>CADBMW010000044.1 GCA_902795855.1 uncultured Lachnospiraceae bacterium | reverse complement strand
TCTCATCATCTATCTGATCAGGGAAATCCGCAGCTGGTGTGCCCTGTTCCTGAGAATAAGCAAACACACCAACATGTTCAAGCTTTAATTCTTCAAGGGTTTCAAGCAGGTTCTCATGTTCCTTTTCAGTTTCTCCCGGAAAACCGGTAATGATGGTGGAACGTATGATCATATCCGGCATTGCCTGTCTGAGATCATTTACAACCTTCTTAATTCCGGCATTATCTATGCGTCTTGCCATCCTTCTGAGGATATCATCCTCCGTATGCTGAATGGGCATATCCAGATAATGAAGCACCTTTGAATTCGTAGCCATCTCTTCAATAAGCTCCGAATATATCTCTTCCGGATAAGCATAAAGAATTCTTATCCACTTTAATTCTTCAATTTCAGAAAGCTTTTTTAAAAGAATATGAAGCTTCTTTTCACCATATATATCTATTCCATAGCAGGTGGTTTCCTGGGCCACAAGGATAAGTTCCTTCACTCCGGATTCTGCCAAAACTTTTGCTTCGCTTACAACATCCTCCATAGGTATGCTTTTATACCTTCCTTTAAAATAAGGTATGGAGCAATAGGTACATTTTTTATCACACCCATCAGCTATCTTAAGATATTCCATATATGGTCTTTCAGTTATGATCCTGCCTATCTCATTTCTGTCAGGATAAGGCTTATCCAGCTCATCATATCTGAATACCTTTGATTCTTTATTATAAAGTTCATCCACAACCTCACAGATACTGTCCAGACTCATGGTACCTATAAAGGCATCCACCTCAGGAAGCTCTTTGGATATTTCATCCTTATACCTCTGAGCCATACAACCGGCACAGATAAGATATTTAAGCCTTCCCTCTTTATACTGAGCAAGCTCCAGAAGCTTATCAATGCTTTCCTGAGTGGCAGACTGAATAAAGCAGCAGGTATTTACCACTGCAACATCAGCTTCCTCCGGATCCGTAGTAAGCCCATATCCATTTTTATTTAGTAATCCAAGCATTCTCTCGCTGTCAGCAGTATTTTTGTCGCAGCCAAGAGAAACAAGGCAAATATTAATCATAACTGTATTCTTTCTATACTATATAACTATAATGCTATTACAGACCTTTTTGCATGCAGGCCGCTTCGTAACAGTTATTCATAAGACCGGCAATAGTCATAGGACCTACACCACCAGGAACAGGTGTTATCTTTCCTGCCACCTTTTCAGCACTTTCAAACTCCACATCACCGCAAAGCTTCTTAGTTCCTTCTATTCTGTGGATACCTACATCTATTACAGTTGCCCCCTCCTTAACAAAGGAGCCATCTATAAATTTAGGCTGACCAATGGCTATAATGAGTATATCAGCCGCCTTACAGATTTCTTTAAGATTCTTTGTATGTGAATGGCAAATGGTAACTGTAGCATTTTCTCTAAGAAGAAGCATTCCCATAGGCTTTCCTACTATATTACTTCTACCCACTATTACTGCATTTGCGCCATCCATCTCTACATTACTTCTTTTAAGAAGTTCTATAACTCCAGCAGGTGTACATGATACAAAGCCTCTTACACCGATACTGAGTCTTCCTACGCTTTCAGGATGAAATCCGTCCACATCCTTATCAGGACTGATTCTTCTTATAACCTTATCTTCATCTATATGCTTTGGAAGAGGAAGCTGAACCAGTATACCATTTACAGAGTCATCATTATTCAGCTCATCTATAAGCTTCAGAAGTTCTTCTTCAGTAGTCTCCTCCGGAAGCTCAAAAGACTTTGAATTGATACCAGTATATTCACAAGCCTTCTTCTTATTACCAACATAAACTGTAGATGCAGGATCATTTCCCACAAGGATAACTGCAAGTGTTACTTCTATTCCCTTTTCCTTAAGAGCCGCAACCTTAGCCTTTACTTCATCCTTAAGCTCAGTTGATATTCTCTTTCCATCTATTAATTCTGCCATAGTATCTCCTTATTTTTACATTGAAACATTAGAACAATCCAACAGTATCCCCATTATCATCAATATAAATACGTTCAGCTGCAGGACTCTTTGGAAGTCCAGGCATAGTCATTATCTGACCTGCTATAGCAACAACAAAGCCTGCACCTGCAGATACATACACTTCACGAATGCTTACCTTGAAGCCTTCAGGACGGCCAAGAAGCTTCTGATCATCTGAAAGTGAATACTGTGTCTTAGCCATACATACAGGCACATTACCAAAACCAAGAGATTCAATTCTCTTAAGGGCATTGTTAGCCTCAGGGCTGTATTCAACTCCGTCAGCACCGTAGATTTCCTTAGATACAGTTTCAATCTTCTCCTTAAGACTGAGATTATCATCATAAAGGAATTTGAAATCAGGTGAACCTTCTTCTATAGCATCAAGAACCTGAGAAGCCAGCTCCTGTCCGCCATCTCCACCCTTTGCCCAAACTTCTGAAAGAGCAAAACGGCATCCCTTTTCTTCTACAAAGCTCTTTATAGCAGCCATTTCAGCTTCAGTATCAGCAGTGAATCTGTTGATAGTAACTACTACAGGCACATTATATTTCTTAAGGTTCTCAATATGCTTTCCGAGATTTACGATTCCCTTATTAAGAGCTTCTACATTTTCATTACTGAGCTCATCCTTTGGAACTCCACCATTATATTTAAGAGCTCTTGCTGTAGCAACAAGTACAACAGCATCAGGCTTAAGACCTGCCATACGACATTTGATATCAAGGAACTTCTCAGCTCCCAGATCTGCACCGAAGCCTGCCTCAGTTATAACATAATCTGCAGCCTTAAGAGCAACCTTTGTAGCTCTGACTGAGTTACATCCATGAGCAATATTTGCAAAAGGACCACCGTGAACAAATACAGGATTATTTTCAAGAGACTGGATAAGGTTAGGTCTGATAGCATCCTTAAGAAGAACAGACATATCACCTACAGCCTTAAGATCCTTTGCAGTAACAGGCTCATTATCATAATTATAACCAAGTATTATCTTTCCAAGTCTTTCTGTAAGATCATCCATATTTTCTGCAAGACAAAGAATTGCCATAACTTCTGTAGCAACAGTGATGCAGAAATGATCTTCTCTTACTACACCGTCAAGTCTCTTTCCAAGACCAATTGTTATATTTCTAAGAGCACGGTCATTCATATCCAGACATCTCTTGATAACGATTCTCTTAGGATCAATCCTAAGTTCATTACCCTGAAGAAGATGATTGTCCAGCATTGCACAGAGAAGATTATTTGCTGTTGTTATAGCATGAAAATCTCCTGTGAAATGAAGATTAAGCTTCTCCATTGGTACAGCCTGGGCATATCCACCCCCGGCAGCTCCACCCTTGATTCCAAAGCAGGGACCAAGTGAAGGCTCACGCATTGCAACCGCAGTCTTCTTTCCCATCTTGTTTAACGCATCTCCAAGACCAAGTGTTACTGTAGTCTTTCCCTCACCTGCAGGTGTAGGATTGATGGCAGTTACAAGAACAAGCTTTCCATCCTTTTCACCCTCAAGCTTCTTGATGCATTCATCACTGATTTTTGCCATATGCTTTCCATAAAGCTCCAGGTCATCCTCAGTTGCTCCTATTTTTTCAGCAACCTTTCTGATGTCAAGTAGTGTCGCTTCCTGTGCGATTTCGATATCTGTTTTCATGGCGGGGTACTCCTTTTCTTTTTTATCATATAACTTACGACTTTTAACCAAGTTTTTCTTCAAACTCAGTCATAGTCATAAGAACCTTTCTCGGCTTGGTTCCCTCTTCAGGTCCAACAACCTCAAATTCTTCAAGCTGATCCATTATACGGGCAGCTCTGTTAAATCCTATACGAAGCATTCTCTGAAGATATCCAATAGAGGCCTTATCCTTTTCTATAACAAATCTGGCAGCATCTTCAAAGTATTCATCATACTTTCCTTCTTCCTCAGATCCGCCCGATACAGCAGCACCGCTGGAAACTTCAGAAGAATTAATTGAATTTGCAACATTTTCATCATAGGTTGTTTCTCCATAATTTGATTTAATGAAGTCAACAACTCTAAGTATCTCTTCATCGGACAGAAATGCTCCCTGAACTCTCACAGGCTTTGGATATCCTGTAGGATAGAAAAGCATATCTCCATTTCCAAGAAGCTTCTCAGCACCGGCAGCATCAAGAATTGTTCTGGAATCCGTATTGGATGCAACAGAAAGAGCGATTCTCGAAGGCACATTAGCCTTAATCAGACCGGTAATGACATCAACCGATGGACGCTGTGTAGCTATTACAAGATGTATTCCACAGGCTCTTGCCAGCTGGGAGATACGAACGATAGAATCCTCTACCTCCTTATGAGCAACCATCATAAGGTCAGCCAGCTCGTCCACAATTACTACTATCTGAGGCAGATGCCTGAACTGAGGATCCTCATTAGGTCCTTCAGACTTAACCTTGGCATTAAAGCCTTCTATATTTCTTACATTATAATTTGCAAAGAGCTGATATCTCTTTGTCATCTCTTCAACTGCCCAGTTAAGAGCTCCTGCTGCCTTCTTAGGATCTGTAACAACCGGAATAAGAAGATGAGGTATGCCATTATAAACAGCAAGCTCAACCATCTTAGGATCTATCATAATAAGCTTAACATCTTCCGGAGCCGCCTTATAAAGAATACTCATTATAAGTGTATTTATACATACTGACTTACCGGAACCTGTCGCACCGGCTATAAGCAGGTGAGGCATCTTAGCTATATCAGAGATAATAATCTGACCGCTTATATCCTTTCCGACTGCAAATGCAACATTTGATTTAAACTGTTCAAACTTGTCATTATCTATAAGATCTCTGAATAGAACCATCTGTTTCTCTTTATTAGGAACCTCGATTCCTATGGCAGATTTACCCGGTATAGGAGCTTCTATACGGATATCCGTTGCCGCAAGAGCAAGCTTCAGATCATTTTCAAGACCAAGTATTTTGCTTACCTTTACGCCCTGTTCAGGTAAAAGCTCATACTGAGTAATAGATGGACCAACACTGCAGTTTGTAATAGTAACATTAACACCAAAGCTTTCAAGAGTAGACTTAAGAGTTATGGCTGTTTCTCTTACAAGTGTATCTCCTGCTTTCAGGCCGGAACGTTTACCCTGCTTCAGAAGCTTAAGAGGAGGAAATACATATTTCTTTTTAACTTCCTGACTTTCCTCTATCTGATCCATTATTTCCTGAGTTGCCTCAAGCTTATCCTGCTTGGTAACCTTTTCCTGATCCAGAGGTTTATTATCCGAATCAGCATTGGCAGGTACATCTGCAGCCGAAGCTGTACGCTGTGACTTGTCAGGTGTAATCTCTTTCAATGTAGAATCATTAAATGAATCATTCCTTTTAGCACTGTCCTCACTTCTCTTTCGAGGACCTTTGTATGTATCTGTAACCTGTCCCAGTTCTTCATTATAATCAGTATCGCTTCCAAGAGGATCGTCATAGGTTGATGAATCCGGCGAAAGCTCATAAAAATCCTTTGGCTTATAACTGAAGTCAGGAGCAGTCTTTTGTTCTTTTGTATAAAGTGCACTGGCATTATTTATTTCATCCAGTAATACATTACCTGCATTGGAAGCTTCTGCCCTTGGACGCATAACCCCTGGCATAGCTATCTCTCTTACAGGTTCGCTTGTTCTTCTCATGGAGGTGGCAGTTCTGGTTTTATCTGCTTCCGGTTCAGGAATTATCTCATGAACCTCCTCCTCATGTACTATTTTATTTGTATGTTTTTTATCTTTCTTATTTTTAGCACCGGCCGGCTTTCCGGTTTTATCAAGTACTCTTATATCCTTCAGGATACTTTCATCCTTAGAAGGCTTTCCGACACTTGTTTTAGATTTCTTACGTGAAACCGGTTTTTCAAATTCTTCTTCGTAGTCCTCGTCGTATTCTTCATCATAGTCCTCGTTATAGTCTTCATCAGGACGGGCAAAATCAGTCATACTGAGAGAGAACATTTTCTTAAACAATTCCAGAATCCTTACATTAGTAAGCATTATAAATGATATGATAAATGTAAAGACTGTAACTATCACAGCTCCGGCTCTACTTATTACTTTAGCAACAAGAACTATGATACCACCAAATATAACACCGCCACCGCGATGTTCTTTATATCCATCAAAATAAAGATCCTTTAAGGTTATACCCTTGGTACCAACCACCAGCTGGGCTATAAACCCAAAGGTCATAAGCATAACTGCACCCCAGATAAATTTCTTTATTATCTTTGGCTTCGGTCCATTGGCAAGGTAGAACCAGTATGCAATAACAAAAATATAAGGAAGCGCATAAAAGGTCACGCCAAATAAACCAAAAAAGAAGCCACTTACAGCCTTACCAACCTTGCCACAAAGACCATAGGTTCCTAAAACAAGAAGCAGATTTATACCTAAACAAATAAAGGCATATATCTCCATCAGGTTTTCCGGCGGAGTCTTTGCCTCAGCCCTGTCCATTTCCATCTGTTTCTGGTAAGCTTTTGTATTCTTCCTTGGTGTAGTTTTATTTGAAGTTTTCTTTCTGGTAGATGATCCGGTACTCTTCTTTTTAGTTGTTCCGGATTTTGACGTACCCTTTGCAGCCATTCTTTATCCCTTTACACCTAATTATCCCTCCGCTTTTACGCGGAGGGAAAAATTAAACATGATTATAAAGTAACTATTACTTCGTTTTCGTCAAGAAGCATATCAGCAGGAATGTAATTGTCTTCAAGCTCTTTACCATTTAGAACTATACTCTTAACTCCTGACTCAGCTCCATTTGGATTATTTACTGTAATACTGAGATGCTTTCCTCTGAAATCCTTTGAAACCTCATAGCTCTTCCAGTCTGATGGAATAGCCGGGTCAATTCTAAGTCCATAGAAATCAGGACGCATTCCCATTATACCCTCCACAGAACCAACCATTACAGTTGATGCAGTTCCGGTAAGCCAGTGAACATGAGCTCTACCGTGTCTTGGGCTGTCCTTTCCTTCAACAAACTGTCCATAGCAGTATGGCTCCAGTTTTCTTATCTCTGCCTTATCATTCATAGCAGCAGGTGCATTTTCCATGAAATACTGGAATGCTCTGTTACCATGTCCTCTTAGTGATTCAGCAAGAACGATCCAGCCCTGAGGCTGTGAGAATATACCACCATTTTCCTTAGTGGAAGCATTGAACAGAAGCATAAGAGCTCCATCAAATGCATGCTCCTTATATGGAGGCGCCATAAGCATAACACCATAATCAGTATTAAGTTCTCTGTAAACACTATCAAGTGCTGCATCAGCCTGCTCATCTGTAGCAAGTCCGCTAATTACAGACCAGCTCTGAGGATTGAGCCACATAGAAGCTTCGATATCATCTCTTGCTCCGATAACCTGACCTGATTCCATAAATCCTCTGATGAATCTGTCTTCATTCCAGCAAAGGTTATTTAAGGTTTCTCCAAGAGCCTTCTGCTTCTCATCTATATAGCTGATGTATTCTGTATCATTTTTATACTCAGCAAATTTTCTGATAATTGTAAATGCATAATAGAGCTGGAATGCAACGAAGGTTGACTCACCCTGTTTTCCAAGTCTCAGACAGTCATTCCAGTCTGCATGAAGACCTGCAGGCATTCCGTGAGGTCCAAGTCTGTTCATTGAGAAGTCTATAGCTCTCTTCAGATGATCATAAACTGTACCCTCATCCTTGTTGGCATATACGATAACCTCGTCTATAAAGTCGAGATTGCCGGATTCGGAAATATACTTAAATACTGTAGGGAACAGCCAGAGCGCATCATCAGCTCTGTAAGCAGGATGACCGGTTTCCTTAGCATATACGGAGTTCTCATCATTTTCATCAGGACAGGTTTCATGACCTGCATTGTGATTGAATTTAACAAGAGGAAGTCCTCCACCGTTATCAACCTGTGCAGAAAGCATGAATCTAATCTTATCTGCTGCAGCCTCAGGATCAAGATGGATAACACCCTGAATATCCTGAACAGTATCTCTGTATCCATAACCATTTCTCAGTCCGCAGTATGTAAAGGATGCTGCTCTTGACCAGATAAATGTCATGAAACAGTTAAATGCGTTCCAGGTATTGATCATTTCATTGAATTCAGAACTTGGTGTCTTAACCTGGAAATGAGAAAGCTTTCCATGCCAGTGATTTATAAGCTCATCAAGCTCCTTATTTACAGTGCCTTCAGCATCCTCATATGAAGCAAGAATGCTATCAGCCTCTGCATCACTCTTCATACCTACTATGAATACAACGCTTTTTGATTCTCCAGGTGCAAGCTCAATTTTTGATGAAAGTGCTCCGCAGCTGTTGAGATTGTAATTCAACTCACCGCCAAGGTCTCCTTCCTCAACACCGACAGGATTTGAATAATTTCTATAATTTCCCAGGAAGGCTTCTTTATCACCACAGTATGATGAAACAGGTGCACCAGCAAGACCAAAGAATCTCTGCTTAACTGTACTTCCGTTAACAGCTGAACCATTTACATTCTCATTTATAGTCTGCTTGATTCTGTTATTTACAAAATAGGTTCTGGTGATAAAAAGTGTATACTGAAGATTGACCTGATCCTGCTCATAGTTACCTTCATTAGTAAATTCAGCATAACCTGTCAGGGTAAGAGCTCTCTTCTTATCACTATTATTTGTTACCTTAAGTCCCCAGACTTCATATGTTTTTCCAAGAGGAACATAGTATGAAGCCTCAGCCTTAATTCCACTATACTCGGAGCCTATAACTGTATAAGCTGTACCATGACGTACAGTTGACTTGAAATCATCAAGTGATTTACCTACAGGCATCCATGAATTTGACCAGTAATCTCCTGTCTCGTCATCTCTGATATAGATATAACGTCCAGGCTGATCAAAGCTGTTGAATACATATCTGAGAATACGACCATTTGCACCGGACTGCTCAAAGCTGTATCCACCGGCATTATTTGATATAAGAGCACCATACTCAGGCGAACCAAGGTAGTTCGCCCAAGGAGCTGGTGTATCAGGTTTTGTTATCACATATTCTTTTTTATCACTATCAAAATAACCGTATTGCATAGTATAACCCCCAAAATGTTATTCTGCGTCTTTAAGTGACAGACTTATCTTGCCCATTCTGTCTATCTCAAGAACCTTTACTCTTACTACGTCTCCGATGTTAACTACATCTTCAACCTTGTTAACTCTTTCCTTAGCAAGCTTTGATATATGGATCATACCGTCTTTGTTAGGAGTGATCTGTACGAATGCACCAAATGGCATGATTCTTACAACTTCACCCTCGTAAATGTTTCCTGCAACGATAGGATCTACAATGAGGCGGATTGTCTTAACTGCGTTGTCGATACCATCCTGGTTAACACCACAGATTGAAACCATACCGTCATCATCGATATCAATCTTTACATCATTTTCTTCGATGATAGAATTTATCATCTTACCCTTCTGGCCTATTACATCACCAATCTTCTCAGGATCTATCTGCATAGATACGATCTTAGGAGCATATTCATTTACAGTCTCTCTTGGTGCAGGAATAGCCTTGAGCATGCATTCATCAAGAATGAAGAAACGAGCCTGTCTTGTACGCTCAATAGCACCCTTGATTATCTCATCTGTAAGACCATGAATCTTGATATCCATCTGAATAGCTGTAATACCTTCCTTAGTACCTGCTACCTTAAAGTCCATATCTCCGAAGAAATCTTCAAGTCCCTGGATATCTGTAAGAAGTACGAAGTCATCATCTGTCTCACCTGTTACAAGACCACAGCTGATACCGGCTACAGGAGCCTTTATAGGAACACCTGCTGCCATAAGTGACATACATGATGCACATGTTGATCCCATTGATGTAGAACCATTTGACTCAAATGTTTCGGATACGGCACGGATTGCATAAGGGAAATCTTCCTTTGAAGGAAGTACAGGTGTAAGTGCTCTCTCTGCAAGTGCTCCATGTCCTATCTCACGACGTCCTGGACCACGGCTAACCTTTGTCTCACCAACTGAATATGAAGGGAAATTGTAATGATGCATATATCTCTT
>CADBMW010000043.1 GCA_902795855.1 uncultured Lachnospiraceae bacterium | reverse complement strand
AGACCACCCTTGTAAGGTCCGATAGCGTTGTTGAACTGTACACGGAAACCTCTGTTAACCTGTACGTTACCGTTATCATCTACCCAAGGAACTCTGAACATGATCTGACGATCAGGCTCTGTGATTCTCTCAAGGATAGCGAGCTTACGATACTTCTCCTCATCCTGCTCAATAACAGGACGAAGTGTACTAAGCACCTCTGTTACTGCCTGAAGGAATTCAGGCTGATCTGCATCTCTCTTCTGTACTTTCTCAAGTACCTCATCAACGTATGACATAGCTTTGTCTCCTTTTCATTATTTCTTTTTATTGATATGTTGATAATAAGATTTGTCTTATGACCTTGTTATCACTTTATCCAACTAAAGCAAAATTATATACTATATAAACCCAGTTGTAAATAATAAAATTAAGTTTTTTCGTATTATTTTTGATTTTTTTAGCAATTTTTAGATTTAACATTCTTTTATTAACTTATGTAGACCATTTTTTCTTAATTTTCATCCATTTATAAGTTACAAAACACACTCCTTAACCCCTGCACCCATTTCACAGCATAAATCAGAACCTGCTATTTCAATTTTGCAGCTGTTTTCACCGGTTTTTGTAACGTAATATCTTCCATCCTTCTTTGTAACGGAAATGGTATCCTTCATTTCGCCGTCCGAACCAACCACCTGAGTGGAGGCTGTCTCTCCTTCCTCCAGCTGATATACTCTGTAGGTCACTCCTTCTTCATATTCATATACAGCATCACTGTCTGTAGCGCCAACAGCCACTATAGAACAAGGCCTTACATAAAGTGGAATGCTCAGATAATCATGTTTCTCACTGAACCATTTTCCACCTTCCTTTATTTCTCCTGTAAGGAAGCTGGTCCATCTTCCTTCAGGCAGATAGTATTTGGCCATTCCCTTATCATTAAATATAGGAGCTACCAGCAATGAGTCACCCAGCATATACTGTTTATCCAGATATGGCGTAGTCATATCCTCCGGATATTCCATTACCATACTTCTCAGCATAGGCACTCCGGTTTTTGAAACATCTATGGCATTTCTATATAAATATGGCATAAGTCTGGCTTTAAGCCTGGTAAAGAATCTTACTACCTCTACTGCCTCATCATCATAATTCCAGGGAACTCTGTAGGAGGAAGAACCGTGAAGTCTTGAATGAGTAGACAGCAATCCGAAAGCACACCATCTCTTATAAACATCCGCAGTTGATTTATCTTCAAAGCCTCCTATATCATGACTCCAGAATCCAAATCCGGACATAGCAAGGGAAAGACCTCCCCGAAGACTTTCTTCCATTGATACATAATCAGACCAGCAGTCGCCACCCCAGTGAACCGGGAATTTCTGTCCGCCCACGGTAGCCGATCTGGCAAACAGTACAGCTTCCTTCTTACCCTTCTTCCTTTCTATAAGCTCATAAACCGCCTTATTATAAAGGTAAGTATAATAATTATGCATTTTATAAGGATCGCTTCCATCATGATAAATAACATCCGTAGGTATTCTCTCTCCAAAATCTGTTTTGAAGCAGTCTACTCCCATATCCATCAGCCCTGCCAGCTTTTCCTGATACCAGCTCACCGCCTCCGGATTTGTAAAATCAACTATAGCCATTCCCGGCTGCCACATATCCCACTGCCATACACTGCCGTCCTTACGTCTAATAAGATATCCGCCTTCCATGGCTTCATCGAAAATCTCAGATTCTTGTCCGATATAAGGATTTATCCATACACATATCTTAAGGCCCTTTTCCTTAAGTCTCTTAAGCATTCCTTTGGGATCCGGAAATACTCTCTCATCCCAGAGAAAGCTGGTCCAGGTAAACTCCTTCATCCAGAAGCAGTCAAAATGAAATACCTTAAGAGGTATTCCTCTTTCCAGCATTCCGTCAACAAAGCCTGTAACCGTCTCCTCATCATAATCTGTTGTAAATGATGTAGAAAGCCAAAGCCCGAAGCTCCATGGCGGAAGCACCGGCGGCCTTCCTGTAAGAGAAGTATATCTGGAAAGAACCCCCTTCATATCCGGTCCATTAAACAGTACAAAATCCAGCTCCTCACCGGGAACCGAGAACTGTACTCTGGTTACCATTTCAGAACCTACCTCAAAGGAAACTCTTTCAGAATGATTTACAAATACGCCGTATCCCTTATTTGATATATAAAAAGGTATATTTTTATAGGACTGGGATGTTGAGGTACCTCCATCTTCATTCCAGATATCCACGGACTGACCATTCTTAATAAAAGAAGTAAATCTTTCTCCAAGGCCGTAAATGTATTCATCCACTCCTATAGAAAGCTGTCCCCTCATAAATGTATTCTGGTTTTCTGCATCATCAGAAGGCTTATCATATGCCAGACCTCTCCAGTCCGTCTTAATCAGCGCCAGGGCTCCGTTTGCTGACTCGGTTATAAGCTCCTCTCCCCTGTAAAATTTCAGGGTAGTATATTTCTTTGTGATTTCAAGTCTTAACTCACCCGAGCTTACCGAAACCTTATCATCATCCTCCTGAATCTGAATCCTTCCCTTTGGAAAATCTGAGGAATCACTACCCTCCAACTCAAAATAAGGGCCTCTTTTTAAGACGCCCTTATAATGCCAAGTTCTTATTCTAAGGGATTCCTCCACAGGAGATGTTACTTCTATATAAAGATTAACACCTCCCAGAGTATTCCCTCTGTGATTTACAAAATATGTAGGAGCACATATTACCACACTGTCTTCATTGACCTTGGTAAAATGCACCTCCATTGGTGAAAACTTCTCAGCCCCCTCCTTCAGCATCCAACATCCGTTACTAAATTTCATTTCTACCTCCGGATCAATTAATTCCCATTACATCTTTTAATACTCTGTTGTCTTTATAATGTTTTGCAATATAAAGGTCCTGGTCCGCATTGTCCATAGCATCCTCAAAGCTGATGGTGTCGCCAGGCATTATCTTATAATAACCACAGGAAACGCTTATATTGTATGGCTTGTCACTGTATAGGTTGAATTCCTCAAAATGAGTTCTGATTTCAACATTAAGTCCCTCTTCTGAAAGTTCACCATAATAGATGAAGGCATATTCGTCGCCGCCGATACGTCCCACAGCTCCCTCACTGCCTATAATCCGGGTGAGAATCTCGCTTATGGTTCTGAGACTGAAATCGCCATCGTCATGTCCGAATCTGTCGTTTATAACCTTCAGATTATTCATATCTACATAGGACACAATAACACTCATACCATTTTCACGTCTCTCGGCCAGTATGCTTTCCGCCTCATCATAGAAGCCACGTCTATTAAGAATACCCGTAAGAACATCATTTCTGGAAAGCTTATCCAGAGCTATGTTGTTCTCAGCCATAATGGCAAGGTTTTCTTCCAGCTGCTTCTGGATTTCATTGTTATCCTTAAGAATCTGGATTATTCTTGCCGTGGTAGCAAACTGATTTATCAGGAACTCACCATTTTTATAGGTAATTTCCGTAAGATCATAAAGTACACTTCCATAGATAGTATCCTCAAAGTAAAGGGGCATAAGCACCATTTTAAAGCTTTCATTTGTAATATATCTGTTATCAAAAAGGTGCTTCGTGCTTATACGTTGCTTGCTATATGGAATATCTATGATTTTTCCATTAGTCATGGCAGTTTTTATCCTGACATGATCCGGCATGATGAACCTCTCGTTTTCAAGATGCACTATAGGCTTGTCATAGATATAAACATAAGCATTCATTATTCCAAATGATTTCAAACTTTTTACAATATTGGAATAGCTCCTGTCATTTCCATAGCTGAAATTCAGTGTATCCTTAACAAGAGTTTTCATAGAATAGAGAATTCTGTCCAATTCAGCCTCGTTTTCAATATTGTAATTGCTAAGGGACTTGATCATTCTCTTCTTAAGAGATTCCATAAGAGAATATCCTCTTTCTTTACTATCATCTCCCTTAAGTGTATGGAATATTCTGTTGTACAGCTGATCAATATAGGATGTGATCTCATCAGCATCTGTAAATCTTATGGCTCCGGCCTTAAAGAGATCATCCGTCTGATTTTTAATCAATCTGACCTTCGCAGGATCATAAACTCCTGCAGTTGCATAGTCTATAACATTTTCAAGAACCTTTTTAAAGAGCTCTCGCAGGGCGCTGTTATCCCTTTCTTCAATATCCTTATATCTGTAAAATACTTTATCAAAATATACATCCAGATAATTCTTATCTAGAATATGTTCATAATCATCAGAAAAGCTGTTTACACCTCCAAATGAATCTCTGAGAATAAATCTGGTAGGAATAGTTTCCTGTCCCAGCTTCTCACCTCCCAGAATCTTTTTTGTCATCTCAAACACATGTCTTCCAAGATCCACTGCATTGGCATCAACGGTAGATAAGGAAGGTGTTACCATAGCTCCAGTTACGGAATTATCAAATCCCATAATATACAAATCACGTCCAGGCTCAAGGCCCCTTCTCTTCATAACCTTATAAAGTCCCAATGCCACGGAATCATTAACACAGAAAACCGCTTCCATATCAGGGTTCAGATCCAGCAGCTTGGTAGCTTCAGGTTCACATTCAATAGTCAGAGGAGTCTGAATTATACTTTCTTCCTTCAGCTCTACTCCGTATTTTTCCATCATTTCCTTAAAGACATATAGTCTATCATCCACATCAGAGTTTTCTTCATTTCCGGTAAGCATGCATACGTTATGAGGTTTAAGCTCCTCCATCAGATAAGTCAGACCTTCTATGATGCCTGTGGTATTATCAAAGGTAACTCCGGGATAACCATCTATTTTAGACGCAATAAGAATTATAGGAATATCGGGAAGAGTACTTATATATTCAATAAGATTCTCTCTGGTTGTAAGGCATCCTATACAATCGGCAGCAACTATAACTGCATCCATATTCTCTTTTAAAATATTCTGGGAATTTTCCTTGTACTGGAATTCGTACTTATCAGGAAGACCGGTAAAATCCCGGTCGATATATTTGACAGGCACCACAACAAGATTGACTTTGTCATTATCTTCGTCAATCACATCTACGATACCTTCACACATATACTTTGTGAACTCATCCATTATTCCACTTACGAGAAATCCAACTGTTTTTCTATCTCCCACAGCATCTCCTCCAACCGGTTTATTTCCGGTTTTTAAAGCTTCACTCTGAATTGTCTTAATGTTCCCCCTATGGCATTATAAACGTTAACCTTTCCATAGTTGAAAAAGCCATATCTGAGTTCCTTAGTGTCTTCATCAATCTCTATTATGATCTGCTCACCATTTATGTATGATGCAGGAACCTTCCAGGTCTCAAAATCACTGCTTATCTCAAAACCAAACAGATGTTCTGTCTCCTGAGAAGCCTCCTCATTACGCAGATTTATAAGCTCGTTATCTCTAATCTCTATACTACCATAAGTATTGAGAAATGACAAAGAAAGCTTGTTACTTTTTTTGCTATATTTGTCAAAGATCATATCCTGGGTACCCATGGTATTTTCGCCATATATAACATCCAGCACTTCCTCAGCAATCCTGATTCCCGGTGTCCTTTTATCTACAGGATGAACGTTATTATATTCTCCCAGATCCAGAAGGGAAACAAGCATGGTATCCTTAGACTCATTTACAGCCAGCTCCTGAGCCTCCCTGAGATAAGCCCAGTCCCTAAGGTCCTCTTCGCCCTTTCCAAGATACATAGGCAGCTGAACTATAACAACAGGCAGGCCGTCATCCTTAAGAAGTCTTCTGTATTCCCTGATCAATCGCAGCAGAAGATTCTTGTACTTATCATTCTTTCCTGTCTTTACATAGTTCTCATAATTTCTTATGGCATCCTCTTCACCCTGATAATACAGAATTCCCCTGGCACTAAATGGAGCGATTCTCTTGAACATTGTTTCAATCAGCCCGCCCGGTCTGAAGGCAGACTTAAGTCCCACCGGAGGAGGCCAGGGATATTTACCCGCCTTCTCTTCTACCTCTTCTATGGTCGCATCAGGTTTTTCAGCCTTAACTTCCTTTTCAATGGAAACAAACCTATCAACCAGAGCATTATACTCATTAAGAAGTCTGTCAAATTCTTCTTCAGTCTGATCCTTTGTAGCCTCTCTGAAATCACTGAGATAACTCTCGGCCTCCGGCATTTCTTCCAATACTTCTTTTTCCATCCAGCAGGTTATGGAGGAGCCCCCCTGATAGCAGTCAACAAGACCTATGGGTACTCCCATTTCTCCATGCAGCTGCTTTGCAAAATAATATCCAATACCAGACAGCTCCTTACATTTTCCGTCAGTAACCAAAGTCCAGGTCAGCTTTTCCTCAGCCTCCAGAAACTCCTCATCAACCACAGGTGATTTTATGGATTTAAAATATCTGATCTGAGGATAGTCAGCCTTCTCAACTTCGTCCATTCCGCCTCTGGCATTCTGAATCTCAAATTCAATATTTGACTGACCGTTATCAATCCATACTTCCCCATAAAGTACATTTTTAATGCTTTTTGATTCCTTAGGCGAAGACACAGTCATTTCATAAGGACCACCTGCCACATGGGGAGGCAGACTAATGCTCCATCTGCCGGCTTTTACATCACTCTTCACCTGTATGTCATCTATATTAATTTCTATTGTTTCGTCCACATCAGAGGTACCAAAAACATATATAACCTTGTCTCTCTGAAGAACCATGTTATCTGAAAAAATAGCAGCTAATTTCAAAACTGTTCCCCCTTCAATCTAAGTCTATAATGCCTCACATCTCTTGATAACTTCTATAAACATCCTTCCATTATGGTAAGGACATTTCCAAGGATCAGCGATAGCCATTCCCGGTATAGGATTATTCTCCTCGTCCAGCTCATTATACCACTCCGAACCGGCTCTTTTATCCACCATATTTCTTCTTGTATAATCCCAGACACTGACTGCAGCATCCAGATAATAATCCTTTTCAGTATCCTTCTGATAACCATTCAGAAAACCAATGATGGCCTCACATTCCACCCACCAGACTCTGGTCTGAAGGACTACCCCCTTCTCACATTCAGCTGGAACACTGTTTCCGTCATATGCCACCTCATAGATTTTCCGGGTAAGCACCTTTGTGATATCGGACATATCATACTTTGTTCCCTCAAATCCAAAAACTTCCACAGTTCTGTCGATGAGCCAGGCAGCTTCTATATCATGTCCATAGCTATGGAGATCGATCAGACTGTTATAATCCTTATCAAAGAAAACTTCCAGCCTCTCTTTATCAGGATTATATACCTTTTCTCTGAATATCTTAAGTATCTCACAGATATTTTCTCTCAGTTTTTCATTCTTTGAAACCCTGTAAAGCTCGGTATAGGCCTCCATGATATGAAGCAGAGTATTCATAGTTCTTTCCGCCATAACTCCATTTTCAGAAAGCTTTTCATTTGAATCTTTTTCAAAGCGCTTTGTAAATGCTTCCAGATATCCATCCTTATCCCTGCATTTACTTTCCACAATATCCATCAGGCTGAAGGCCAGATCAAGAGCTTCCCTGTCTGAACTTGCCTCGTAATAAGCAGCCAGACCATAGATTGCAAAGGACTGATTATAGGTATGCTTGGTTTCGTCTGCAGGACATCCGTCATAATCCACAGACCAGTACACACCGCCCTCTTCCTTATCAATGAAATGTTCTTTTAAAAAATCATATGCAGCCTTCGCTGATTTTAAAAAGCTTTCATCTCTAAAGCAGGTATATGCAGTGGAGAAAAACCACAGTATCCTGCTATTTAATATACAGCCCTTCTCTGCCTCTTTATCAAGTTTCAGATTCTGGTCCATCAGGCCGTAGAAGCCACCGTAATTATTGTCCTTAAGCCTCTGCCAGAAAGGGATCATATGTTCAAAGAACTCTTCCTTCAATTCATCAGAAAGCTTATCCAGAATAATCGTCAGTTCATCACTATTTTTCATTTAACAATCCCTTCCTTTTTTAAAAACTCTGCTATTCTTTCGGCATCCTTTTTATGTGTCATTTTTGACGGATGCCAGCAGGCCATACCGTCCAGAGCTATATTATGTTCCGGAAGTTCCAGACCATATATATCCTTGAACCCCTGCATTTTCACCTTATCAATTACCTGCTGAACATACTTGAAAACTCCCGGCGCAAGAGTTCCCAACACACAGACTATTTTTGCATTTTCATGAGCAAGCCTCAGTCTGTACAGGAAGGCTTCGTATTTCGCCATGAAGCCTCTCAGTATATTTTCATTTCCAAGATGTCCTGAATCATTCGTTCCAAGATTTATAATAATGATATCCGGATCAAACTCCCTGTGGTTCACTCTTTCTTCCTTATCGTAGAACCAGTTTTTATAATCATATAGTTTAGGAACCACATTCTCCGGATCTCCGGTATAATCCACAAACATCCCATAGCCTGATGCTGACACCCACTGGGAATTCAGATTCAGCATATCTGTAAGTACTCCTGCATAGCTGTAAGTAACATCCTCATCATTCAGATCGTACTCAGCCTCAGGAGAGGCCAGCACACCATATCCACAGGTAATGGAATCACCTATGAACTGAACCTTTGTACGGTTATCCTCAGAAGCTTCAAATATTTTCAGCTCTCCATCTGTATTTATATTGCTGACTGCCACAAATGACATAGCCGCCTCTGTCAGCTTCAGAATCCTTACCCTTACTTCTTCCTTAGCAGATTCTGGAAATACAATATTTATATCCTGATTTTCCCTTTCCAAAGCTATCTCTTTATACTTTTCATCATTAAGATAAACCATGATACGAGGCTGATTTATCCTTTCATTAATTCCTGTTCTCAGATGAAAGGAAACCTGACTTCCGCAAACTATCATATCGATGTAATTTGCCGAAAATCCAAGTATAGCCTCAGGTTCTCTGAATAGAACTCTTCCTCCAAACCTGAAATATAAAGACTCTTTTTTCAAATCATAAATAGCCATTTTTTTCTCCTTAAATTTTTGAAAAATGGTATAGCCTTCCGGCGCCGTCACCGTAAAGCTTATCAACTGTAAAGCCTATATTCATCAGTTCATCGCCCTGATACTCTCTTCCGTCCTCAAGCCTGTAACGAGCGTCCTTTATAAGTCCCTGGAGCCGCACAGTTTCAGACCTCTTATTTGCATTTCCTCTTTCCTGAATATATGTAAGAAGAGCTTCGTCCTTTTCCTTTGAGACAAACATCCATGCCAGACTATTCTCTTCAGATTTTTTTCCCGTCAGATTATCTGAAGAAATAATCCTGAAATAGTCTCCTTCTCTCACAAGATGATTATACTTTTTATAATCTGAAACCTGCTCTTTTATTATCTCTTTTTCTTCATCACTGATGGCTCTTATATCCAGCTCATATCCAAAGGTTCCTGCCAGTGCCACATAGCCTCTGGTTCTGAAATCCACTGTCCTTCCTACTATGTGATTTGGACAGATGCTTACGTGAGCTCCTATGGAGGACGGTGGATAGATAAGGGCTGTTCCCTCCTGAATATAAAGTCTCTCCATGGCATCTGTATCATCAGAGCACCAAACTTGCGGACTGTAATATAACATTCCCGGATCAAATCTTCCGCCACCACTGGAACAGTTTTCCAGCAGTAGATCCGGAAATTCACTTACCAGTCTTTCCATCAGCTCATATACACCCAGCATATATCTGTGATGTATCTCACCACCTCTTGTCACAAGACTTCCAACATCTGTAAGAGGCCTGTTCATATCCCATTTGATATATTTTATATTTGTTTCTCTTAAGACAGAGGCTACACATTCGTAGACATAGTCTCTGACTTCACTTCTTGTTATATCCAGAACAAACTGATTTCTGCATTCTGATGCATCTCTTCCCGGTATGGCAAGAGCCCAGTCCGGATGCTCTCTATATAGATTTGAATCAGGAGATATCATCTCCGGTTCAAACCATATCCCCATATCAAGACCTATGTTATTTATCTTCTCACAAAGCCCCGTAAGTCCTAAAGGAAGCTTGGCTTTATTCACAGTCCAGTCTCCCAGGGACGAATCATCCGAATCTCTTTTTCGAAACCAGCCATCATCCATAACAAGCATTTCTATTCCTGCCTGCTTTGCCTGAGCTGCTATCTCCAGAAGCTTATCCATATCGAAATCAAAATATGTAGCTTCCCAGTTATTTATAAGTACAGGTCTTTCCTTATGCAGATACTTACTTCTGATAAGATGATTTCTAAAAATATCATGGAAGGTGCGGCTCATCTTCCCTAATCCGTCAGATGAATAAACCACCAGCACCTCCGGAGTTTGAAAGATTTTGCCCGGTGCCAGGCACCAGTCAAAATCGTGCACGGATATTCCCATTACCACTCTCAAACGGTCATGTTGTGTACGTTCAACTTCTGCCATGAAGTTTCCGGAATATACGAAGCTGAGGCCTATAGCTTCGCCCTGAGTTTCAGTGGTCTCAGGACTTACAAGAGCCATAAATGGATGAGCCTGATGACTTGATATTCCTCTGTCGGAGGATATGGCTACTCTTCCATGTCCTATGGTTCTTCTTTCGGGAATATGTTCTCTTGCCCAGGAGCCATGAAGGGTTATAACCTCATGTCCTCTGTAGGGAAGCTCCAGACAGCTGCTGAGAGCTCTTTCCAGATATATATTTTCTTCAGAATCATTTTTGATTCTTACACTTCTTGCAACACAGTCAAGCCCTTCGAATATGCTGTAGCTAAGAATCACCGTCAGCTTTAATGCTTCGTCTTCAAGAATTATATCCAGACTTTTTGTATCATTTTCATTTCCGAAGGTTGAAGGAAGCCCTGGGAGCTTTTTCTTTCCATCGTAGATTTCATATCCTTTAACTTTTAGCTCCGCTCCCAAAAATCCTTTTTCATTTCTTACATTCAGGGGGCTTACTCGAAAATCTCCTATTCCTCCTGAACTGTATTCAAAGGGAAATCCATCCATAAAAACACATTTATCTCCCGGATTTCCCTTTAAATAAGTGTAATCCCCTTCTCTAAGCACATCCTTGGATGGAAAGTCTGAAAGACCGGGACCTATATAAAGGTGTCCCAGATAACCGCCGGAACAGGCCATAGCATAGGAAATGCCATTTGTATTTAGCAGAAACACCTGACTCTCTTCATTATAATAAATCCCGAAATCCTTCATAATCATTCCTCATTTAAGACTTTATGCTATATTATCTCTTTACTATCTGATTCCTTCTTCAATATCGTCTTCACGAACCAGACTGTTTTTCTTAATATAATCAATTATTTCATCCAGCTTTGTAAATGCCAGTGATACATAGCTGTCTGCACAGCCATAATAAAGCGCAATCCTGTTTGTATCCGGATCATGGATTGTAGCACATGGGAATGTAACATTTGGCACAAAGCCTCTTTCCTCATACCACTCCTCAGGAGTGAGAAGGAATTTGTCGCATCTGTATTTAACCTTGGATGGACAGTCAATATCCAGAATAGCTCCGCCTATGGAATAAACATAACCATTACAGGTTCCTGCCACTCCATGATAGAAAAGCAGCCAGCCCTCAGTTGTTTCTATAGGAGCTGCTCCGCCACCGATTTTAAGTGATTCCCACCATTCGCTGCTTCTTCCCATTACATGTCTGTGCTTACCCCAGTAGGTAAGATCAGGACTCTGGGAAAGGAAAATATCTCCAAATGGTGTATGACCGCTGTCTGAAGGACGACTGAGCATTACGTAATTTCCATTTATCTTTCTTGGAAAAAGAACTGCATTTCTGTTAAATGGAATAAATGGATTTTCAAGTCTTGTAAAGGTTTTAAAATCTGTAGTCTTTGCCAGACCTATGGATGCTCCATAGAAATCCTGGCACCACATTGTATAATATGTATCCTCAACCTTAAGAAGGCGTGGATCATATGCATAGATAGGCTGGAAGGGTTCTCCTGCCTCATTTACAAACTGGATAGGATCTTCATCTATATCCCAGTTTATGGCATCATCACTTCTTCCGAAGTAGATCATTGAGACACCATTTCTCTGCTCGCCTCTGAAAACTCCAACGAATTTTCCCTCATACGGAATAACTGCGCTGTTAAAAATGCGGGCAACATTTTCTACAGGATTTCTGTCGATGATGGGGTTTTCGGAGTATCTCCAGATAGGAGCTCCCTTGATTCCCTCAGGCTTTTCCTGCCAAGGTATGTTTGGAACTGAACTGCAGTTCAGCATTTTAATTTCTGACATATTTTTTTCCTCTTAGTTCATTATATATTTAGTTTTACAATTAATTATAAAGTGTAATACCATATGTCCTCCTGCCCTTCCTTGGGTTTTTCCATGAAATGCTTCATGACAAATTCCATAGGATAGGTGAAAAGAAACATGAATATTCCCGGTATTACTACCACTGCCCAGGGCATAAGCCAGATTCCAATGGCTGCCAGAACTATAACTATAAGGCAGACTATGGTAACCGGCAGATATCTGAAGGCAGATAGAGCCGCCATGGAAAGCAGTTTTGTATTTTTCTTATCAAATCTCGAAAGCATTGGTGGAAAGTATATAGTCACTGCTATAAAAAGAAAGGCAATACCCGACAGAATAATAAAGAGCATATCATTTCCCTTCCCCCGGTTATTCCAAAGATAAAATATATCCAGCCCCAGGATAAATGATATGAGCATATATGAAAGTGCAGGTATCAGCGACTGCCGGAAATTAAGTTTGAAGCAGCGAAAGAACTCCTTTAAAACATATCCGTTTCCGGCTCTTACTGTCTTCGCCATGGCATAGTAAGCAGCGGTAGTTGAAACAACTATCGTAATGATCGGAAGGGAACATACAAACCAGAATATTCCTATAAGCAATATATCAAATGCTGTCCCCATGATTCTTGCGAGCCTGCTATCCGGTGAAAACAATACAAATCCTCCAGGTTTTTCAAATATTTATAGAAATATAGCCCACGCCTACGTGACGTGGGCTAATTAGTTGATTTTTAATGTTAAGAATTAGTTCGGTTATTTAAACATGTTGTCTAGCGCACTCTGAACCAGCTGTTTGTTGGTCTCCTGGAACTGAGCTGCTGTCATTTCTCCTGAAAGAAGTAATGGGAACTGATAATCAACGCCAAGAGAATTCCAGAGGTCAACTCCTGTCTTTTCTCCACAGTAGTACATTACATCGTAGTTCTCTTCTGTAAGAGCTGAATCATGCCACCACTCATTTACATAGTCTCTCTGCTCAAAGTCGTCACCATAGTAATCCTTGTAATCCTGGAATACTGAGTAAACAAGATATGGATCTTCAACACCTGTAGGGATGATATAAGCTGCACCACCGATATCATTCTTTCTTGCGTTAGTTTCTTCGTTTCCTGAAGGACCTATAGGCCATGGGCACCAGATCTCATCAAATCCAAGATTCTGATCTTCGTTTGCATTTGAAATCCAGGCCTGTGTGATCCAGCATGCAACCTCACCATTTACATATGCATTCTGGTTATAATCCCAGTCATCTGTATTCCATGGATTTGCCACATGATCTACATTGTACATGTTATAGATGAAGTCCAGAACTTCACCAACTTCTTTACTTGACATATTTTCTTTATCAGATGAAGCAACTGATGTACCGTTGCTCATGCAGAGGTACTCGAAAAGGAAATCATAACGTGAACCGAATCCGTAAACATCTGTAACTCCATCACCATCTGTATCCTGTGTAAGAGCCTTCATGTATTCCTTCCACTTATCCCATGTCCACTCGCCCTTAGCATAGAGGTCATTTGGATTCTCAAGTCCTGCATCATCCAGCATCTGCTTATTGAATGCAAGTGTATAGGATGAACCCGGAACTGATTCGCCACCTACTACACACATGAAATATGTTCCGTCTACACCATTGATATCAATAGTTCTAAGGTAATTCTTATCTGTAAGGATATCTGCATCTGCAGGAAGTACCTCTTCAAGATTTGTTGCATATCCATTTACAACTGCAGGTATACCAAAGGATGGCTCTGTAAGATAGATATCGCAGTCAGGCTTTCCTGCAAGAACCGAAGTATTTATGGATTCCTGTATTCCATCATATGTAAGGTTTACATATTCTATACGAACGTTGTACTTTTCTTCAACCGCCTTAAGTGCATCGAAGTTCTTCTGAGCAAGCTCTTCATCAGAAACCGATGGATCATCGTAGATATCCTTGTTTGTACTATCGTAATAGATATCATACCAGGTTCCAATCTTGATTGTCCTTGGCTCTGATCCTTCATGTCTAGGTGCTTCAGACTTTGTTGTAGCAGTATCACCACTGGAAGCTGTATCCGCACTATCATTTCCACCCTTTGAACCACATGCAGCCATACTGAGTGTCATCGCTGCAGCAAGTCCAAATGCAAGTACCTTTTTAATCTTTTTCATTTATTTCTATCCTCCTAGATTTTATGAACTTTTTATAAATTACTTGTATTTAAGATTTACATTTATTCTGCATCTCCTGCTGAAGCTGTAGATGCCACTTCATCTGTAAGACCGATGTATGCTCCTGAAACTGACCAAGGTGTAGAAGCCTCAAACTGGATTCTCTTCCCCCACTTGCTTACATCATCTCCACAATACTGTGCTATCATCTCATATGGAATCTGTACGAAGCTTCCATTATATGCTGCATAGCCCTGTCCGGAACCATCTGCATCACCAACTCCGACTCTCATCCAGCCTGCCTCTGCATCAGGAAGTACTATCCAGAGCTCTCCGCTTTCTGATGTATACTGAACATTTATATAAGAACCTGGAACAAGTGCTGCTATAGCTTCATCTGAAAGCTCTACACCATCCTGTGCCCATGCATCTGCGCTTACTGATGCTTCAAGATCGATATACTTGTTTGTAGGAACGAACTGTCCAGGCATACCAACTCTGATGCCATAAACTTCCCATGCACCATCAGATTCGCACTGCATACGAGCGCCCCACTTGCTTACATCGCTTCCACATATTTCTGCAAGATCTTCATAGGTTACAAATGCTTTCTCTCCGTCACATACTGCATAGCCCTGTCCGGAACCATCTGCATCACCGACTCCGACTCTCATCCAGCCTGCTTCTGCATCAGGCATTACAAGCCACATGTTTCCTGTTTCTGACTTATAAGAAATCTCAACAACTGATTCAGGTACAAGTGCGTCGATTATCTCCTGAGGCATTTCCATACCATCCTGAGCCCATGCATCTGCACTTGCTTCAAAGCCTTCAAACTCTACAACATCCTGAAGGGCATAGTTAAGAGTCTGCTCTCCTACCTTTATTGAAGTAACTTCCCAAGGTCCATCAGACTCACACTGCATACGAGCGCCCCACTTGCTTACATCTTCACCGAGAACTGCTGCAATCTGCTCAAATGTAACCTGAGCTACTGTACGTGAGCTGTTCATGTATGAATACTGCTGACCAGAACCATCAGTATCACCTACACCAACTCTTGTCCATCCATTAGATGCATCAGGGAATACAAGCCACATATTTCCTGTTTCTGATGTATAGTTGATCTCTACTACAGAACCAGGTACCAGAGCAGCAATTATCTCCTGAGGCATATCCTTTCCGTCCTGAGCCCATGCATCCGCACTTGCTGTAAAGTCTTCAAAATTAACTGCTTTCTTAACACCGAAAAGATTTGATCTGTCAACTCCTGCGCTGAAGCCTGCAGGTGAACCAAATGCTACTGAACTGTCAGCTGTAAGAGTATTTCCATCAGCATCCAGAAGAGCTATATTATCGATATAGAAATTCTGTGCACCTACGCCCTTGTCAGCTGCCACGTCTGTTTCCTTGGAAATGATAATATAATTATCAGAACCCGCTACAAATCCGCTTACCTCAGCAAATGCTGTCTTAGGATTTGCTGTATCAATATATACTGACCATGGACCTGCCTTTGTCTCAGCAAGATCTGTACCTGTATAGGTGTAAATAACTCCTGAGGTTGAATAGAAGTTTCCGTCAGAGCTTTCTGTACCTATATCAAACTGTACAGTTGCAAGATCTGCTACCGCATCCCCCAGAAGGGCAGATACATTAATTCCCAGGAACATATTTCCGCCATCCACATTAGTTACCTTGAGGGCTTTTGAACCACCGAAATCCTCGATTGAAAGCTCTGAATTATCAGCACCGCCCTTGTTTGTATTGATCTTTACAAAATCAAATTTGCCGTCTTCAAAATCAATACTTGGATCAGCATCCACAGGACCAGCCTTTGCCGTATCTGTGGCTGAAGCGATCACATCCTTTGCCGACTCTGTTGTGTTTTCTGTTGTATCAGCCGGTTTACTTCCTCCGCATGCCGTCAGGGACAGAGCAAGCGCTGAAGCAAGCGCACCTGTTACAATTCTTTTTACCTTTCTCACTTAATAAACCTCCTTGTTTATATTGTACCTTGTTTATTAGTTTCTATATTAATCGTATCACTTACGATTTATTTTTGATATTATGTTTACTAATCGTTCATATGCGTTATGTTAACCAACTATACCACTTCGCTCAACACCTTCGATGAACTGCTTCTGAAGCAGAACATAGATGATAATGAGAGGTATCATCAGCAGTATGATTCCAGCATCCATATACAGCTCCAGGATATTAGGATCATATATCTTATATACATTGCTGATGGTCAGCTGAAGTCCTGATATTCTCTTACTCAGTACTACTCCATCACTTATATTGAAGAGCCTTGCATAGAAGGTATCATTGTACTGCCATACAAGGGAGAATATAGCAACGGTTATGGCTGCGGGCATGGCATTTCTCAGCATTATCCTGAAATAGGTATACCAGACTCCGCATCCATCCACGAATGCCGCCTCTTCTATCTCCTTAGGAAGTCCCCTGAAGAACTGATTGAATATGTATATATAAAGTCCCGACCTGAGTCCACAGGTGAAAAATGTCATGATATACATTGGCACCGGCGTGGACAAAAGATTCAGCGGTTTTCCATTTATGAGTGAAACCAGACCGAACACGTCAAAGTTGGAAAATGTCATATACAGTGGAAGCATTATGGTGTGTGTTGGTACTACTATCATCAGTACTACACATCCGAAGAGCAGCTTCTTAAATGGAAAATTATATCTGGCAAATCCATATCCTGCCATGGAACACATCACTACCTGTATCAGCATCAGGGTAAAGGAATACAAAAGAGTTTTTAATACAGTAGGTCCGTAATTCAGTATACTAGCCGCCACCTTGTATCTCTCAGTTGTCGGAGACTGAGGAATCATGTAAACCATGGTGT
>CADBMW010000042.1 GCA_902795855.1 uncultured Lachnospiraceae bacterium | reverse complement strand
TGGCAAATACACCATAATATAATAAAAGCAGAAGCATCAGAACAGGCGTGCCACGAAGAATTGCAATATACACGGAAGCAATAATCCTGGGTACCGGATTCTTCCTGGTACGCATAAGACAGATCAGCGCACCGAGAATCGTCCCAATAAGCAGGGCGAACAGTGAAATCTGAATAGTAACCCACAGTCCGCCCAGTATTGTCTTCCACGAACCACCCTCGATAAGTATTTTGTTTAATTTATCCATTATTGTCATGATTCGCCTCGATATTATTTAGTATAGATACTAAAAAAAGAAAAAATGCATTGTCGAACTTCGACAATGCATCATAATATTCCTATTCTTTTGCCGAAATATTATGTTTCTATTTTAATTGCTGGTGCAGGTAATGTCAAATCAATTGATGAGGCTTATTATTTAATCTCCACAGTACCACCTGTTTCTCCAGCGAACATAATATATCCATCCTTTGGCAGGTGTATCACATTTCCGTAATCTATCATATGTGTACAGTAGGTTACCTTACCATATTTGTCATATACATACACTGCGCTGTTTTCAGGTCTGTCCAGACTTATGGTTGTGTTTGCCACGGAGTCATCTATGTTGAACCACTTAGCATGTTCTGCGCTGAGGTTTACTTCTTTGATATCCTTTGTGAAGCTCTCGTTTTCGGATATAGGAATCAGATCAATTCCATTAGAAATGTGCATCACTCCATCTGCATCCATTTCTATACTCATACTATCCCTGTTCTGTGAGCCAGGAATTGTTGAAACAGATACTAAATGATTTTCATCGATTATCTTTAGTGCACCTGTTCCCAATGTCAAAGAAGGAAATACATAACCTGCATCCTCAAGGAATAAAAAATCAGCAAACGGAGCTTCGTAAGCTGCAGAGGAATACTTATCAGAAACAACTACGTATTTAGCTAATGCCCTTTCCTTCCATGGATTTAAAACCTTATCTGATACAGGATTAATTTCAAGCTTTTCACCAACATATGTTTTCTGATAAATATTAGTCAGGCCGCTTCTGTTATATATGGATTCCTGAGTTACATATACGGATTCATCTGCATTGACAAAGTCAACGCAGTTAAAGTCCTTATCAATTCTTGCTTCGCCAGCCTCCACATCACCTGTCACTTTTACAAAGCCTTTATCCGAATATTGGTAGTAAGTTTTTGATGTTCCATATCCATACATTTCCACCTGCATATACTTCAAATCAGGAAATGTAATCATTGCAGGATTTCCGTCCAGAGAATAAAGCCCTTCAAACTGTTTATAGGAATCCGGAACCTTGTCATCAAGTGTCACCTCAGGTGCTTCAGTTTCCTCAACCTCTATTCCCTTTTCCTCAAGAGCAATATTCGCAAGAGCTTCGGCCATGGCAAGATTATAATCACTGCTGCCCTCTGCCGTATTTACGCTGACACTTATTTCTTCCTCGGGTAATACCAGGAGAGCTGCATGGTAGTCTGAAGAATCGCCTCCCTTATAGACAGCCTTTACCCCTGCCTCATCATACATAGGAATGGAAACAAGATCCCAGCCAAGTCCTGACTGATCCATACACTGAGGATCATATTTTGTAGAAGTCAGCCCGTCACTCCAGAGTGTAGACATCTCATTCTTTCTATTTTCTGAAAGCAGTCTGTTGTCCCCGCTAAAAAATGTACTGCCAAATTCACTAACTTCAACTGATGAAGAATAAATACCACCTGTACCATATGCCGTAACATATTCTGTTTCATATCTGTTTCTGCCATCCGGATATATATCTGAAAGCTTCTCATTTCTGAATACACTTTCTCCAGTATAAATGTTTTGGGCACCAATTTTTTCTGCTATATTCTTCCGGATATAGTCGGTATAACTCATGCCCGTTACTCTCTCCACGATCACCTCAAGGAGTTCAAAGCCGTCATTACAATAACAGGCATATTCCCCCGGATCAGCCTTAAGCTTCTGACTTTTCAATGTCTTCAGAATATTATCGGTTATTACAAAATCATTATCACCATAGAGAAATATATTCTTAGCAGTTGTCCCTGGAATTCCGGATGTATGATTCATTAACATCCTTACAGTGATATCCTTATAACGTTCATCTGCCATCTTGAAATCATCTATATATTCTGTAACCGGAGAGTCCAGATCCACCTTCCCCTGATCCACTAGCTGCATCACTGCAGTTGTAACATAAACCTTGCTGACAGATCCTATGCCGTATATTTTTTCTTCATCCAGGCCGTAAATGTCTCCTCCAACAGAAGCTTCTGGAACTGCAGATGCCTCATCTGAAGCCGTTGATTCTTCGGTTGCGTTTACAAAACACATCCTACCTGCAAAGGTCGTACAGATAAATGTTGCGGCTATAAGACTTGTAATTGTGGTTATTATCATACTTTTCTTTCTCATATTTTTATCCTCTTTTAGTGCTGAATTTATTCTGCCATCAGCTCAGTTACTGAAACTTTCTTAACCTTACCTGCTGAAATGTAAGTTGAAATAAATACATATATGGATATAATCACTGCTGCAATCGGTATCCAGAAATATCTAATTTGAATAACTGTAGAAAATGAAATCTTCATGAAACCAATCGTAATAGGTAGTGCCAGAATCGCACCTATAATTATGGCAGGGATGGCAACAGGCATTATTCTGGATACTATCTGTTTCTTCAGATCCTTTGAGGTATAACCCATGGCCTTTTCTATTCCCATGGCCTGCCTTTCTTTCTTGATAGTTGATTCAATCAGGAAGTTTAGAATGATTGATATAACAAAGCCTATAATAATCATAAGTACCACCGAGAAAACCTGTGACATAACACTTATCCCGCCCATTGAAGTATCTATAGTTTCCTTCATGGAGGATATTTCTGTAAGCTTAAAGTTACCACTATTTCCATATATCATCTTATCGCCGACCTTTATGGCATAGCTTACATTACTTACACCGTATTTTGACTTAAGAAGTGCCATCTGCTCATCTGCTTTTGCTTTGATTCTTTCCTCATATGTACCCTCACCTTCCGATTTACCTACTGCAGCTTCAACATTTCCATAATCTCTGGTAAGTCGTTCCTTAAGTTCTTCATCACTTATACCATCTGCAGGATATACAAAAAGATAATTTAAACATTCTGTAGGAGACATAAACTGTCTATAACCATCAAACGTCATGTAAGCAACCTTTCCGCTACCCATCATTACATTCACAGTACCTGTCACTATATAATTCTTCTCAACACTATTAAATTTTATCGGTACACTATCACCTATACTGAGACCATACTTTTCAGCCAGTCCGTTAGATATAAGAACCTCATTTTCATGAATAGGATATCTGCCTTCACTAAGAGTCAGATTTTCCAATTCATCAAAATTATCATAGGCGTAGGCTTGAAATATATTTATTTCATCTCCCGCCATGGTAAATCCGCTGTTCGCTCTGAAAAGCACGGTTTTTCTTACATCTTCTCTTTGTTCAATCTGCGGCTTAACCTGATCAAAGTCAGTACCTTCATCAAAGCCCACCATAAGTGCTTTTTCCGTACCGATAAAGTCTAAGAAAACTGCACCCCTGTCTCTGAAAATATCACATAGGTAGATACAAAATGTGATAGTTAATGCAGCTGCGAGAATACATATAAACATTCCCACATTCTGTCCAATGTTACTTATTAGAGACTTAAATCCAAGCCTTATATTTATATCAGATTTTGTTTTTTCAACCGGAAGAACATTTCTGGCAAAATGATGTGTCTTTATTCCTTTTCTGAATGCAACCACCGGTGGATACTTCTTTATCTTTCTTGCCCTTCCCAAAGCTGTTACCAATGTAAGAACGAGAAGAATCAGAGCCGGTATCACAGCGTAGATTACATTTCCCGAAGCTACATAGTCATGTCCGATGAATATCTGAAGAAGTTTTGACATAAAGGGATCTGTAACAAGTATTAGCACTCCACCTGCCAGAATCCCCAGGATACTCAGAAGAAGATACTCACAGATATATGCTCCTGATATTTCTCTTGATCTGTAACCCAGAGCTTCCAGGACACCTATTGATTCCATCTGATCATCTATATCATTTGTAATCTTATGTCTTATTACGAAAAGACCGGAGACAGCTGTTACAGCTGAGATAAAGGCAACAATAGCCATGATTATTTCTATAACCATTGTTGTAGATTCCTTCTCACTGTAATAATCATAACCAAATAAAGTAATGTCTTTTCCTACTATATCTTCAAACTTTTCTTCTAATTCTTTTTCAACTTTTACCAGGTCTTCCTGATTATTTATAACTCCCGCCTTTGTATCAAATGCTATGGCCATCTGTTCAGTAACAACTGCGCTCATCATATCAAAGTCATTTTCAGCAAGAACGCATTTAAAGCAACTTGAATCTGACATAAGTCCTGTTTCATAAAAGCCTGCGATTTTGAAGGGATAATCCTTACCGCCTATAACAAATACAATATCATCGCCCACCGCAAAGCCCATATCGTATTTAACGTAATATGGCAGCCATACAGGATGCTCCATCTTATCTATTTCCTGATCTGAAAGAAAAGCATTTTTATCAAACTTCTCGATATTCTTCTCATCATCTAATGTGATAAATGCTGCATAAAACTGAGAAGTTGAACCATCTTCTTTTCTGTATGAAATAGAAGTTGAAACGTCAGATTGAAGAGTATCACAAGTATATAATCTATCAATCTTCTCATCCTCTTCCATTACTTTTTTAAACTCATCTTTGTATATTTTCTTTGAAACAATTAAAATGTTTTGAAAGCTTTCCGTTTTTTCAAATGCAGCATCAAACATTCTGCCAGCCTTTTCAATATTGATGATGCCAACACCCATCATCACCATACTGATTGCAAGAAGCAGCGTGATAACAAATGCCTCCTTCTTCCGTTTCTTTATATTAAAAATTGAAAGTCTTAAAATCTTCATTTCATCCTCCAATCACTCTACCAACCCATTTTTTCCAGGAAATCATTTAGCTTTATCCTTCGATCTTTGATGTCATCCTCTCCGTATGCCGGCATTTTATAGTCACCAACTATACCGCCGTCCCGGAGGTAAATAACTCTGGTTCCTCGAAGTGCAGTCTTTATATCATGGGTTACCATTACGATGGACTGGCCATTTTTATGAACCTCTGTGAAAATATCGAGAACGTCTCGGGATGATGCGGAGTTAAGTGCACCGGTAGGTTCATCTGCGAAAAGAATCTTCGGATCATTAATGATGGCTCTTACGATTCCTACTCTCTGGGCCTCGCCACCTGATAACTGGTTAGGATATTTTTTCCAATCCTCCTCATTAAGCCCCACCTTCTTAAGCAGATCCTTTGCCTTCTGCACCAGCTCCGGCGAATTCTTCTGTACTATTAAAGCCCCGGTCATAACATTGTCCAGCACTGTCTGATTCTCCAGAAGATAAACGCTCTGGAAAACAAATCCGCAGTTTCCTCTTCTGAATACTGCCAGCTGATCATTTGTATAATCCTGAATCTCCGTATCCCCAAAAAATACCTTTCCCATATTTGGCTTGTCCATACCGGACAGTGCATACAGAAGTGTAGACTTGCCGGATCCTGAAGAACCCATGATGACTGTGAATTCCCCTTCCATAATTTCCAGATCCAGATTTTTGATAACGTGCTGCTGCACACCGCCGTTTGAAAATGATTTGCAAAGCTTCTCTGTTTTTAATATGCTCATTTTTTCTCTCCTTAACCAAAAGAAACCATTTATACTACATTCACACCGGGCACATTTAAGTGTACCCTATGGTTCATCTTATACCTGTAGTATAAATGGTCTTTTTCAAAACATCTTTATCAAAGTACTATTAAATTCTTATCAAATTCTTAACTGTGTATCATCATATATCCGAGAATGATACTTGGAATCAGAACAATAAGTGTGTTACGAAACATTTTAAACCGAAGTCTCTTCCATTCCTGTTCCGTCAGCTCCCTCACCTTAGGAGTCTTCAAGACACTAAGAATAACAGCTGAAGCAAAGAAAATGAAATATGCGTTGACAATAAACAGATATGCAGCACCTGCCAACATTCTCCACTCGCCATTTGCGATGGAATAACCACAGGTACAAATAGGAGGCATTAATGCAGTCGCAATAGCCACGCCGGGAATAACACTATTATATGAACCTTTTCTTGTCTGTCCTATAATACCGGCAATTCCACCGGTAGTTGCAATGATCACATCATAAAACGTAGGAGATGTTCTGGCAAGCAGCTCAGGTGTAGCCTCCTTCAGAGGTGATATCAAAAAGAATATAGTGGAGGTTATCAGGCTGAATAAAATCTGCATTGCAAACCCCACAGCATGATTTCTCCATAAATGAAAATCATTGGATACAAGTGCATATGCCATGGCGAGAATACTTCCCATTAACGGTGAAATAAGCATGGCACCAATAATGACTGCAGTGGAGCTTGTATTCAGACCAACCGATGCAATCAGCATGGCGCACACCAGAACACACATATTGGTTCCTGTTATCTTACCATCCCCCAGAAGCCTTTCACGAATTTCCTCATGAGTCGCCGTATCCTCAGTTAGTGAGAACATATGTTTAAAAATGGTTTTAAGATTAACATGTTTTCTATTCATAGTTTCTTCCTCCCACATGGCACTATATGGCATTATACCACATCTTAAATTCCATGGCTGTAAATTCATGCTTTACTGCCACTCTTACAGCCACTCTTCTCTCTTCTAACCACTTTTTATATCTTGTTGGCTGTAAATCCTTGCTTTACTTCTGCTCTTACAGCCACACTTCTCTCTTAGCATCTCTTTTTATCTCTTGTTGGCTGTAAATCCGTGCTTTACTTCTGCTCTTACAGCCATTCTTCTCTCT
>CADBMW010000041.1 GCA_902795855.1 uncultured Lachnospiraceae bacterium | reverse complement strand
GTCCTAAGGCACCGGGTATGAAATATACCCACTACGCTCCGAAGGGCGAGCTAACCATCATAGAAAAGGCAGATTCCGAGACGGATAAAAACACAGCAGATTTAAACAAAACAGACAGATTTGTTGTTGCAGATAAAATAAATGCCTTGTACAATGAAAAACGTGCAGAAGGCATGAAAGTAGTGATACTTTCTCCTGAAGAACACATTTCCCTTTATCCCAGGGAAGGTGTTATAGCAGTAGGAAGCATAGAAAAAGGAGAAACTATTGCATCCAGACTCTATGCAGCACTACGAGAATGTGATATAGTAGGTGCTGATTTGATTTACAGTGAAAGCTTTAATACGGGAGAACTTGGTGGCGCCATTATGAACCGGCTTCTGAAGGCCGCCGGCCACAGAGTGATCAAGGTATAAAGCGTTTTAACATTTAGGAGAAAAATTATGAAAATAGCAATAGGATGTGACCACGGCGGTTATACATTAAAGCTTGAAGTGGTTAATCATCTTAAAGAAAGAGGCTTTGAGGTAGAGGATATGGGCTGTGATTCTGAGCAGTCCTGCGATTATCCTATTTATGCAAAGAAGGTTACAGATATTGTAATTTCCAAAAAGGCTGATCTGGGAATCCTAATCTGCGGCACAGGAATAGGAATGTCCATGGCTGCAAACAAGACAGAAGGTATAAGAGCTGCCCTCTGTCATGATACATTTTCCGCAGAAGCCACAAAAGAGCATAATAATGCAAATGTACTATGTATGGGTGCCAGGGTAATCGGCCCCGGCCTTGCATTAAAGATAGTAGATACATTTATAGACACTCCGTTTTCAAATGATGAAAGACACATCAGAAGAATTTCTATGTTTTAGCCCACCATCATGCAAAAGTTTTAGAAAGAGGTTTATTGAAAAATGAGTAAAGAATTAGACACATTATCCGTAAATGCCATTCGAGTTTTATCGGCAGACGCAATTCAGAAAGCAAATTCCGGACATCCCGGTCTTCCACTGGGAGCAGCTCCTGCTGCATTTACTCTCTGGAGCAGATTTTTAAATGCTAATCCGGCAGATCCTGAATGGAAGAACCGTGACAGATTTATCCTTTCCGGTGGACATGGTTCCATGCTTCTCTATAGTCTGCTTCATCTTTTTGGATATGGTCTTACCATAGATGATTTAAAAGAGTTCCGCCAGCTGAACTCGCTGACACCGGGTCATCCGGAGTATGGTCACACAGTTGGTGTGGAAGCAACCACAGGTCCTCTTGGAGCTGGTCTTGGAATGGCAGTTGGTATGGCCATTGCAGAACGCCATCTGGCTTCTGTATTTAATAAAGAAGGATTTGATATAGTAGATCATTATACATATGCTCTTGCAGGAGACGGTTGTATGATGGAAGGAATTTCCTCAGAAGCAATGTCACTTGCCGGAACTCTTGGACTTTCCAAGCTTATAATCCTTTATGATTCAAATAACATTTCCATAGAAGGAAGTACTGACATAGCATTTACCGAAAATGTGAGAACACGTTTTGAAGCATTTGGCTTTCAGACTCTTCTTGTGGAAGACGGAAATGATGTAGATGCCATAGCAAATGCTATAGAAGAAGCAAAGGCTGATACAAAGCGTCCTTCACTTATTGAAATCAAAACCCGTATCGGCGAGGGCTGTCCTGCAAAGGCAGGCCAGGCAAGTGCACACGGCGAGCCTCTCGGTGCAGATAACGTGGCTGCTCTCAGAGCAAATCTCAACTGGCCTATAGAAGAAAGCTTCCAGGTTCCTGATGAGGTATATGATTATATTAAGGAATTTACAGCTAAATCAGCTGAGACTCAGGAAAAGTGGAACGCACTCTTTGATGAGTACTGTGCAAAGTATCCTGAAATGAAAGAAAAATGGGATACATATTATGATAATGAAGCCCTTGTTAAGGGATTATATAACATACCTGAATTTGCTAAGCCACAGGAAGGTAATGTGGCTTCAAGAAATGCTTCAGGCGAACTGATCAATATTATAAAAGACAGTCTTCCAAATCTTATAGGTGGTTCTGCAGATCTTGCTCCATCCACAAAGACTTACATGAAGGGTGAGGGAGATTTCTCTGCTGCAACACCTGAGGGAAGAAATCTTCATTTCGGTGTAAGAGAGCTGGCAATGGCAGCCATTGGAAACGGAATAATGCTTCACGGAGGCCTTCATGCTTTCGTATCAACATTCTTCGTATTCAGTGATTACTTAAAGCCTATGGCAAGAATGTCTGCACTTATGAATATTCCTACCACCTATGTACTCACTCATGACTCCATAGGTGTAGGTGAGGATGGACCTACACATCAGCCAATAGAACAGCTGGCAACCTTCAGATCTATTCCGAACCTTCTTACCTTCAGACCTGCAGATTACAGTGAAACCGCAGCAGCCTGGTATACTGCTCTTAATTCCAACAGTCGTCCAGTTGCTCTTGTTCTTTCACGTCAGAATCTTGAACCGATTCCAAATGCTTCTAAGAAGGGAGCTCTGAGAGGTGCATATATAGCTTATGATTCTGAAGGAACACCTGATGCTATAATCATTGCAACCGGTTCAGAGGTTTCACTTGCAAAGGAAGCAAAGGATATCCTGGATGCAAAGGGTATAAATACTCGTGTAGTAAGTATGCCATGTATGGAGCTTTTCGAAGAGCAGAGCGTTACATACAAGGAAGGCATCCTTCCAAGCAGCGTAACAAACAGAGTTACCGTCGAAGCTGCTACAACCTTCGGCTGGGATAAATATGCAACTAAGCATGTGGGAATAGATACCTTCGGTGCATCAGGACCTGCAGCTCAGGTATATGAGAAATTCGGCATCAATGCAGATGCTATAGTTAAGCTTTTAACTAAATAATTTGTTCTGAAAAAAATAAGCGGAACATAAAAAAACTTGCCTTACGGCAAGTTTTTTTATAGCTCTGCAAGTCGCTGCAATGCATCTCCATCCAGAATCTTTTTGTAATGTTCTTCAAAATAATACTTGGTGGTATAAGTAAATTTGTAAGGCTCTGTAAATTCCTTCAGAGTATCGCAAAGATAAGTAAACTCATCGTCGGAATTTCTGTTATGAGTTACCACCAGATAATATGTTATATCATTCTCTTTTTTATAGAGTGTATTATCACTGTCATAAAAATCCTTAACCACTCTTGCGGCAGTTACGAAATTCTCCATGTCTGAAGATGAGTAGATCATATATGGAAGAAGCCTTCCTGTTTTTTCATCCTGTGGCTGCGGAGTTTTATCAACCTCATCCACTACTGTATCATCTTCATTTTTGATTCCATTTTCTTTAAAGCTCTTAGCCATTTCCATTGCCTGCTTTTTAAGTTTTTCGATATATTTAAACTTGTCCTGCTCTTCCTCTTCCTCATCAACCTTAGTTACGAGGAAAACGATGCAGTCCTTATTTACCGGGATTGCCTCAACTACTATAGGCTTTTCATCAAAAGAAAATCCGAATTCTTCCCGGGCTTTATTCATCATATATTTTATCAGCTCTTCGGCCTTTTCAGTCTGGCCTGCAAGATCCGCTATAGTAAAATCCTCATCCGGCAGATCTCTTGTCCATACAGTAAACCTTAACTGATTTTCATTTAATCTTTCTATCTTCATAAGCGTCATTCCTGTTATAAAAAGCCTCTATAAAAAATGTAGGGGCACTTCTTATAGAGGCATAGATTTCATGTAACTGCAGGCTCCATACTTAAAGAACCATGTATAGACCTTGCCTGTCAGCATCTTTGATTGATCGTCAGAACTTTATATCACTCCCTCTCTCTAAAGTCAAATGCAGAAACTATCCATAAGGCGTGCAAAAAAGATGTGATGCTATAATGCACCCCTTTCTGCACTTTAACCTGTTAGTATCTGTAGCTTTTCAAGATCGGGACTGTGCCAGTCAACCCTGACCGGCGATGAAAATCTATAGACCTGTACGATGTATGAAGTGTATGTTATCAGATTTTAAATTGTAATGCAAGCAATTATTTTAAGGATATCTTGTGATCAAATAGGTACCTGTCTGCTTAACCTCAGACATAGGAATTTCCCTTCCCCAATGAACTGAATAATTGTATGCACCCTCAACTACAACTATGCTATTCTTCTTCTTTTCAAGAACAATAACCGAATGACTATCGTTATTTATTCTGACTATATCGCCGACTCTGATCTTCTTGTACCAGTTGTCACCACTTATCTTCTTTGATTTATTTTTACCAAAAGCAGCATCGCTGACAATGAAGGCAAAACCAACACAGCCATAACCGGTACACTGCATATTATCATAATAAATATCCGGTCCCCATACGGCATAATCATCGGTGGTCCATTTATAGCCCTCCGGATATTTTTTCTTCATGGCAAGAATATCATTTCTTACCTGCTCTTCGCTGGGGTCATAAATGGTTGTCCTTGTAAATGTCTCTCCACATTCCTTACATGTGAAAATAGACGACCCTTTACTCTTTTTAGTAGCTTCTGATATTACCTTAACATCATAAATATGATTTTTAACAACAACCTTGCACTTATATTTCTTACCATTCTTTGCAGTACAGGTTATCACTGCAGAACCCTTCTTCTTAGCAGTAACCTTACCCTTAGAATTAATAGTTGCAACATTCTTCTTGCTGCTCTTCCAGGACACAGCCTTGGAACCGTTGAGCTTCAGCTTGTAAGAAGAACCCACGTGAATAGTAATCTTTTTCTTATTAAGAGAAACCTTTGATGCAGCATCTGAATTATAAGAGCAGCCCATCAGAATAATCACAGCCAGTAAAAATGCCAGCAATCTGACAACAAATTTATATTTATTTATACCGGATTTTATAGTCATCGACATACCCTCATTTCATAGTAAAATAGCCACCCGAATACTAAACCTCACTACTTCTAATTTACCATATTTAGCCTGCACACTCAACTCATTTTTACATCCCCTGTATAACTTAAAATAAGTTTGTGTTGGCTAACCTATAGGCCATGTAGTATACTTCGAGCATAAACTATGTTAAGTAAATAAACGTTCATAAGGAGGACAATTCTATGGCATTCGTAATTAGTGATTCTTGTATCTCATGTGGAACATGTGCTGGTGGCTGCCCTGTTGGAGCTATCTCTGAGGGAGACGGACAGTTCGTTATAGATGCTGATAGCTGCATCTCATGTGGAGCTTGTGCTGGTAGCTGCCCAGTTGGTGCTATCGCTGAAGAGTAAATCAGAATTATCATGAAGATAGAAAAAAGGACGCTGCGGCGTCCTTTTTTCTGTTTACTCACCCATTTTGATGCTAATGGCGTAGACGTCACGTTTGGGGAGGCCTCTGTCAGCGGCCACCTGCTTTGCGGCGTCTTTTTTGCTCATGCCTTCATCCAGATATTTTTGCAGGTGTTCCTCCACAGTTATGTCCTGCCAGAGGGCATTTTTTTCCTGCTGGATTTCCTCTACCGGTTTTCCTGCAATTATCAGAACATATTCACCTCTGGGTTCTTCGTTCTTATATATATCCAGTGCTTCTCCCAGGGTGGTCTTTATAAATGTCTCATGCTTTTTTGTAAGCTCCTTGCAGATGGTCAGGCTTCTTTGAAGGCCCAGAGTTTCTGCCAGGACTTCCAGGGTTTTGGTAAGTCGATGGGGAGCTTCGTATATGATCATGGTTCTTTCTTCCCTGGAAATTCTTTCCAGGGTTTCTTTTCTTTCCTTCTTATCCTGGGATATGAATCCCTCGAAGCAGAATTTTCCCGTGCTCTGTCCGGAGGCAATAAGGGCATTTATTCCTGCCACTGCTCCCGGCACCGGTACTACCGTTATTCCTCTGTCCACACACATGCTTACCAGAACCTCTCCGGGGTCGGATATTCCCGGGGTGCCGGCGTCTGTGATGAGGGCTATGTTTTCTCCCGCCTCCAGATGGTCTATCAGAACCTCTGCCTTATCAAAACGGTTGAATTCATGGTAGCTGGTCATCTGCTTTTTTATATCAAAATGATTCAGCAGCTTTATGCTGTTTCGCGTGTCCTCCGCCGCTATCAGGTCTACCTCCTTAAGTATCCTCACAGCCCGGAAGGTCATATCCTCCAGATTACCTATGGGTGTGGCAACCAAATATAATATTCCTGCCATTCCTTACCTCACTAAAATCGGTATTTTACAACTTATTGTAAATCCGGAGAATTTCATCTGTATATTCTCCGTTTTCCTTATAAACTATAAGTGCCGGCAGATTCCTAAGTTCCCTTCCGGCCTCCTTGACTCCCTCTATCAGAACCATATTTGGCTCTTTATCAATGTAAGGCTGAACCATCTGCAGCCTCTTAGGTTCCAAATGATATCTGCACATCAGTTCTATGATTTCCGGAAGCCGGGATGGTCTGTGAACCATAAAGAAGCTTCCTCTTGATTTCAAAAGATAGGCGGCTGTACTTATGAGCTCCTCCAGCTTAAGTGTAGCTTCATGCCTTGCTATATATTTTGTATCACTGGGATTTTTGATTCCGGTCTTTTCCTTCATATAGGGAGGGTTAGAGGTTACCGCTCCAACACATCCGTGAGGGTAAATCTTTTTCAGATTCTTAACATCCTCCGGAATTATCCTTATTTTTCCTGCAGCCGGAAAAAGCTCCTGAGGATCAGTGTCCTCTACTTCATTCAGAATGGTACTCCTTCTTGCCATGTCTGCTATATCCTTCTGAAGCTCCACACCGGTCCAGCTTTTCCCCTTTCCCTTGGCAGCAAGAAGAAGAGGGATTATGCCTGTTCCCGTTCCCAGATCTATCACATCCACATTACTTCTTATATTTGCAAAATGACTCAGCAGCACGCTGTCCATTCCAAAACAGAAGTAAAATGGGTTCTGTATAATACGGAACCCATTTATCTCCAGATCATCTATTCTTTCATTTTCAAGAACTAATTCTTTGTTCATATCTCTTAATCAAACTTACTTCCTGATTCGGATTTTTCCAATGCCTCCAGAGCTTCCAGCTCCTTGTTATCTACATCCTTCTTATCGAATTTCTTCTTACGTCTCGGTTTGAATTTGAGATCCTCTACCTTGTATTCCACAGCATCCTTGTTGCCCTCTTCATCTGTAACTATTATACGAACAGTCTGACGCATAACATTTACATTTGCAACCTGACCTGTAGTACCGTCGAGGGCAGTTACATTATCACCCACAGAAGGCATCTTACTGTTCAGATATTCATAAGCATCCTGCTCATATTTGAGACAGCACATAAGTCTTCCACATACACCGGATATCTTGGTAGGATTAAGTGAAAGGCTCTGTTCCTTTGCCATCTTGATGGAAACAGGTATGAACTCAGCCATGTAACTGTGACAGCAAAGCTCTCTTCCGCACATTCCTATTCCGCCGGAAATCTTAGCTTCATCTCTCACACCGATCTGTCTCAACTCAATCCTTGTTCTAAAGACTGATGCCAGATCTCTGACCAGCTCACGGAAATCCACCCTTCCGTCAGCAGTAAAATAGAAAAGAACCTTACTATTATCAAATGTATACTCAGCTGCGATAAGCTTCATCTGGAGCTTATGCTCACGTATTTTCTCCTCACAGCTCTTAAATGCCTCAGCAGACCTTCTCTTGTTATCCTCAAACTTTGCCTTATCATCTGCAGTGGCTATTCTGAGAATAGGCTTAAGTCCGGAAATTCTTTTGGGGTCCTCTATCTTTCTGCGACCCAGAACACAATTTCCGTATTCCACGCCCCGGGCTGTTTCTACTATAACGTCATCACCCACCTGAACATGAAAATCCTTGGGGTCAAAATAATATATCTTGCCGTTAGGTCTGAACCTGACGCCTATAACTTCCTTCATAAATTATGAAACTCCTTAGTTAGCTTTTTTATTTCTCCTTAAGAGTGAGAATAAGCAGACGCATGATATCCGGAAGATTTGCATTTGCATTGATTCTCTGCTTTGCCGCCTCTATAGCCTTCTGCTTTGCCTCCAGCTCATTAAAGGAGAGATAATTTGACTGCTCCCTGATAGTCAGATACTGCTCTTTAAACATTATCTTATCGGGACTTCCCGTAACCTTAAGCACGAGAATGTCGCGATACCACATCATCATCAGATCCAGATAATCATTTATATTCATCTTAAATGATGTACAATGCTGTATCGCATCTGATATCTCATCCATATCCATATCGAAGATATTGGACTCCAGATCTATAACCGAATGAATAAGCTGTTCATACTCATCATTGGTAGCAAGCAATATAGCCTTACCCAGATTTCCTTCGGAATACTCGATGGCAAATGTAGCCTTCTCTTCACTTATCTCATATTTCTTAATGAGATATGCATGTATATCCTTTTCCCTGATAGGCTTTGTAACAAGATCTATACATCTGGAACGTATAGTCTGAAGCAGCTTCTCCGAATTAGTTGTAATAAAAATAACAACTCCATATTCAGGCGGTTCTTCGATGGTCTTCAAAAGCGCATTCTGCGCTTCCTCATTCATCTTCTCTGCGTCCTTGACAATATAAACCTTATACTTGCTGCTGTAAGGCTTTATCTGCATGGAATCCACAAGCTGCTCCCGGATTTCGCCGACGGTTATGAGATTTGGCTTCTCATGAGTCACATAAATGATATCCGGATGATTTCCGCTTTCAGCCTGCTTACAGGATTTACAACTGTTGCAGGACTGGGATTCCCCGCCTTCGCACTGAAGAGCCTTCGCAAAACAATAAGCAAGCGTACTCCTGCCGCTTCCTTCCTGTCCTTCTATTATATATGCATGACCGACTCTGTTAAGCTCTATGGCATTTCTAAGTCGGCTGATTATGTCTTCGTGACCTATTATCTTATTGAAATCCATAACCAGATCACCCCCCTAAAAATAACAACTCGTACTCCTTAAAGTATAGCACTAATGCTATCTTTTATCAAACTACTTATTGACTCTACAGGCAGAGTTGCATCAATGGTTCGAATCCTTTCAGGAAATCTTTTTGCAAGCTCTCTGTATCCTTCTGCCACCTTCTCATGGAAGTCTATACTTTCCAATTCCATGCGGTCCAGTTCCTTCTGTCCCTTCTTTCTGCTTATTCCCACCTGAGCAGGAAGATCCAGCAGAAATGTTACATCCGGCATGTATTTTCCTATGGCCAGTTTATTTACTTCATAAACCGTATCTACTCCCAGTCCTCTGGCCATACCTTGATAAACAAGAGATGAATCCACAAATCTGTCGCTTATTACAGCTCTACCTTCCTCCAGCGCCGGTCCTACAACTTCATTTATAAGCTGGGCTCTCGCACTGGCATAAAGAAGCATTTCCGTCACAGGAGACATGGCTGTGAAATCCTTATTCAGGATTATCTCTCTGATGGCCTCGCTGATGGTGGTTCCACCGGGTTCTCTGGTTATCAGTACATCGTAGCCTGTTTCCTCCAGATACTTCTTCAAAAGATCTATCTGTGTGGATTTTCCGGATCCGTCCGGTCCCTCCATAGTTATAAAAATACCCTTCTTCATATATACCCCCAGATTATACCGGCTCTGCCACAAATATCTGTTCTGCCGTACCAGAATTCTCTATCATCTGTGCAGCCTTAGCGGCTATTTCCTTATCCTTAAATATTCCGAATACCGTAGGACCGCTGCCACTCATCATGGCACCCTCGGCACCGGCATCCATCATCATTTCCTCCAGCTGTCCAACCTCAGGATGATCAGCAGCAGTAACTGCCTCCAGCACATTTCCCATTTCCTTAACGATGCCGGCTATACTTCCTGCATATACGGCATCAACCTGTGCATCCACATCCGGTCTTGGAATATATCCTGCAATCCTGTCATATCCGCCGTAAGCCTCTGCCGTTGATATGGAGATCATAGGCTTTGCGATCAGGATATAGCACTCCGGAAGTGACGGCAGCCTTGTCAGCTCTTCGCCGATTCCCTCTGACAAAGCAGTTCCACCCATAATACAGTAAGGGATATCTGCCCCCAGGGCTACTGACATTTCCATTAGATCCTTTTCCATAATCCCCAGTTCGAAAAGGTTGTTTAACCCCCTGAAGGTTGCAGCTGCGTCGCTGCTTCCCCCTGCCATTCCCGCAGCAATGGGTATGTTTTTCTCAAGGGTAATCTTTACCCCCAGCTCAGGATGCTTTGGCCACACATATTTTTCAAGAAGAAGTCTTGCGGCCTTTACTATCAGGTTATCGGATCCCAGTGGAAGAGTTCCCAGCTCATCCGAATCCGTACCCCTTTTATCCAGAAGAAGAGTTTCTATTCTTTCCTCCTCTGAAGCATCCCCGCTCACCACAACCTTCTTCTCAAAGGTCAAAACATCTGCTAAATTCAAGGACTGCATCACCATCCTCACCAGATGGTAACCATCCTCTCTTGTCCCAACAATATTCAGCGAAAGATTAACCTTCGCATAAGCATTTTCGGTAACCATATCCCCCTCCGAAATATATACTAAAGCGTGCTAATGATCTTTCTGTTTATACGTTTATAGAAATACAGCGACAGGAAAAGGCAGGCAATCTCAGCGATCGGAAATGCAAACCATACCATATTCAGATTTCCTGTCTGAGCCAGAATATAAGCAACCGGAATCAGAACCACCAGCTGTCTTCCAATCTGCACAATAAGTGAATATTTGCTTTTTCCAAAAGCCTGAAACGTGGAGCTGAAGATTATGCAGACTCCTGCCACCGGAAATGAAAGACTTATATATCTAAGAGCAGGTATACCCAGCTCTATCATTTTATCCGATGCATCAAAGATTCCCAGAAGAGCCTCCGGAATTGCCCAGAAAAGGATCATTCCACAGATCATAATGGAAACGGAAAGCTTAACAGAAAACTTAAAGGCATCCCTAATTCTCTTACTCTCCCTGGCACCGTAATTATATGCTATAACAGGAATTACACCATTGTTAAGTCCGAATACCGGCATAAAGATAAAACTTTGCAGCTTGAAGTAAGCACCAAATACCGCCACCGCAGTTGTAGAAAATGTATCCAGAATTTTATTCATAAAGTAGGTCATTACCGATCCAATCGACATCATAAATGAAGATGGAATACCTATAGAGAACACAACCTTTATGGTCTCAATCGAAGGGCTGAACACTTTTTTAAGACTTATATTTATTTCTTCATTATATTTTACATTCAGAATCAGGCCCACTATTGCCGCAATTGTCTGACCTGTTACAGTTGCATATGCTGCTCCCTCTATTCCAAGCTTAGGGAATACGCCTATACCGAAAATTAAAAGCGGGTCAAATATCATATTTATAACAGCTCCGGTGATCTGGGAAATCATACTCAGAATGGTACGACCGGTGGATTGCAGAAGTCTTTCAAATGTCATCTGCATGAATACACCCAGGGAGAAAATACAGCATATCCTGAGATACTCCGTACCCAGCTCCTCTATAGCAGCGCTGGAAATCTGGGATGCAATAAATGGATCTGCTAAAAATATTCCTATAGGAATAAAAAGCAGAAACTGTATAATTGCCAGAAATATACCGGTATTTGCTGCAGAGTCAGCCACTTCACTTTTTTTCTCCCCCAATGCTTTAGAGAGAATAGCATTTACACCTACACCCATACCGTTTCCAATGGAGATGATTATCATCTGCATTGGAAATGCTGTGGTTACAGCTGTAAGTGCATCCTCGCTTACACGGGATACAAACATACTGTCTACTATGTTATATAACGCCTGTACAATCATGGAAATCATCATTGGTATAGACATGGATATGATCAGCTGCTTTACCGGCAGCGATCCCATTTTATTTTCTTCTTTTATAAAATCTTCCTTAACAAAATCCTTGTCATCATCAATTTTCAAATTCTTGTTTTCCATTACTGATTTTTCTCCGAACGAACGCGTTCTGCCTGTGATTTTCTTAAATATTCTGGAGCAAAATCATCAGCCAACACATATTTTTTTTCTTTATATAGAATCTCACCCAGAGCTGCAACACTGGCACCTCTCTGTCGATTCATGGAACCGGGGGCCATCTTACAGGGAATCCCTATCTCCTCCCAGATTACATCCTTATATATAGGAACACCGTCTCCCAGAAATGTTACTGAAGCCTGTGGATCATCAGACGTCATACTGTTCAGCTTTTCTACAAGCTCGTGAATATCCATGGGAGTCTGATCCATTATCACTTCCACATTTCCCTGAACCCGGTAGATTCCGGTATAAACCTGATTTCTTCTGGCATCCATTATAGGACAGACGAGCCCCTCAGCTCCCCACAGGTTAAATGCCATTCCCTCGCAGGTCTTAACCGGGATAATGGGCTTCTCCAAAGCAAGAGCAAGTCCCTTTGCAGTAGCCGCTCCTATTCTGAGACCCGTAAAGGAACCCGGACCTGCCGCTATGGCTATGGCATCCAGATCCTCCAGCCTGGTTTCCGAGGTTTTTACTATCTCATCTATCATGGGAAGTAAGGTCTCGGAATGAGTCTTCTTATGATTCATTGTATATTCTGATATTATTACATCATCCTGAATGATGGCTACAGAGGCCACCATACCGGAGCTTTCAATTCCAAGTATCTTCATTTTACCTGTCCTGATTATTATTTTCTGATTATTCTTCTGTAATCAAACCCTTTTTCCACATCCTTCTCTATGGTTATCCAGACTGCAGATTCAGGGATTACTTCCTCTATCAGCTCAGCCCATTCAATTAGGGCTATGCCGTCGCCTCCAGCATATTCGTAGAAGCCAGTTTCCTCCAGCTCATCCACATCACCCACTCTGTAAACATCGAAGTGATAGAAGGGAAGCTTTCCCTCATGATATTCCTGAAGAATGGTAAAGGTAGGGCTGGATATGGGTTCGTCTATTCCAAGTCCCGCCCCGAAGCCCTGGGCAAATACTGTCTTTCCAACTCCCAGATCTCCGCTGAGACAGAATACCTGCCCCGGCTGTGACTCCTGAGCCAGTTTCTTTGCATATTCAAATGTATCCTCACGACTGAGGGATTCAAATACATTACTTGTTTCTTTTTCCATGTCGCTCATACTATCTTTTTCAGATCACTTATATTTATTCCACACCTGTCGCAGAATTCCTTAAGCTCTGACTGATCCTTTACAAGTGTATAATCTTCAAAATGCCTGGACTTAAGATCTATAAAACCAGCCACCATCTCTCCGGTACATATACTTGTTTTTACTGCAGGCTGCTTCTCCTCGGGATTATACTCAATGCCGGATTTCTTTTTTCCAAACATATCATTTCCTTTCCCTTCTGCTTAAACAGTTATGGTAATCTCTCTATCTTCTACTTCGTACTGTCTGTATTTTACGCCTGTCATATCAAACATCTTCTTGGAAGCAATGGTACTCTCAGTATTTGCGTATTTATCTGAGATGTAGATAACTTCCTTGATACCACTCTGGATTATAGCCTTGGCACATTCATTGCATGGGAACAGAGTTACATATACCTTGGCCCCCTTCATAGAACCTGTACCGCGATAATTAAGAATGGCATTTAGCTCTGCATGACATACAAATATATATTTTGTATCAAGAGCCGCACCGTCTCTGCCCCATGGCATATCGTCATCATCACAGCCCTCAGGCATTCCATTATATCCTACGGAAAGGATTCTGTTGTCCTCTCCCACTATACAGGCACCTACCTGAGTGTTGGGATCCTTGCTCCTGTAAGAGCTGAGCTGGGCTATTCCCATAAAATACTGATCCCAGTTTATATAGTCGGTTCTCTTATAATCTATTTTCTTTGGCATTACCATATCCCCCATTTTTTATCCCCTTTACATTCTCTGATGTGCTACTCATTTTCTGAATATGCACTCTGCTCATCTGATATAACATCAGACATTGCTTCTTTATATATTTCTTTAAGAGCTGATGCTGATTCCTGAAGCTTAACCAGCTCGTCTACAGAAAGTTTTATAGGAACCAGTGTCTCAACACCGGATTTTCCTATAACAGCCGGCATGGAAAGACTTACGCCTTCTATACCAAATTCTCCGTGAAGAGCAACCGATACAGGCATTATGGATTCTTCATCCCTTATGATGCCTTCACAGATACGTCTTACGGCCATGGCGATTCCATAATAGGTTGCCTGCTTCTTTTCTATGATCACATATGCACTGTTCTTTACATCATCTGCAATCTTCTGCATTGACTCTCTATGAGTGAAATGACCTCTCAGCTCACAGAAGTCATTGATAGGAACACCTGATACATTTGCGCTGCTCCAGGCAACTATCTCGCTGTCACCATGCTCACCGATTATAAATGCATGGATACTTCTGCTGTCTACTCCCAGATGCTCACCCAGAAGATATTTAAGTCTTGCACTGTCCAAAACAGTTCCGGAGCCTATTACCCTGGATTCAGGGAAGCCGGTAAGCTTCTGTGCAACTGTAGTAAGGATATCAACAGGGTTTGCAACTATGAGAAGTATTCCCTCAAATCCGCTGTCCTTTATCTGAGGCATAATGGACTTGAATATTCCCACATTCTTCTTAACAAGATCCAGTCTTGTCTCTCCGGGCTTCTGAGCAGCTCCGGCACTTACTATAACTATGGATGCATCTGCAATATCACTGTAATCTCCGGCATAGATATCCATAGGTTTTGCAAAAGGAAGACCATGACTTATATCCAGAGCCTCTCCCTCTGCCTTCTCTTTATTGGCATCTATTAAAACCATTTCTCTGAAAAGACCGCTTTCCATTAATGCAAAGCATGATGCTGATCCTACAAAACCGCAGCCTACCATTGCTACTTTAGATGTATTTATCTTCATGTAACCACACCTCCTGATTATTATATATAAATAGTCATTTAAACTCCTATTAATTCTATAATAATAGAGGGGTTATTTCAAGAACCGTATAAAATAAAAAATACTCATCATGATCAGCCCTCTGACCTGATGAGTAACCTGATAGATTTCCGGGCATAAGAAAAGGCCAAAAACCTTGCCTATACAAAGTCCTCAGCCCTCCTGGAGTGGGCCGCCGGGGGCTCGAACCCCGCACACCCTGATTAAGAGTCAGGTGCTCTACCAAATGAG
>CADBMW010000040.1 GCA_902795855.1 uncultured Lachnospiraceae bacterium | reverse complement strand
TCGTTAAGATTAAAGTCACTAAATTGTGAATAGTCTGCTTCAAGTTTTCTCTTTACCAGATCTTTACTGAGGAAGTTCTCCTTCAGCCTTGCCCAGGACTGATCATCAAACTCCTGTGAACCACAATTGATATATACATTTCCAACTCCCTCCACGCCATCCTGCGCTTCCAGCTCACTGAGGAATTCATTACTTACTCCCTGTATCTCCTTGTCGTAAACTCCAGGATTATCAAGAGCCGCATCCTGCACGCTGTAATCAGCGATTACCAGATCACCTACATAATCATCCATACTGAAACCGGTGATAAATGCATAGGCACCGATTAGCACTATGATTGAAAGACTAAGTGAAAGAACAACAAGCGCCATCTTTTTCTTAGGCTTTCCATCCTTTCCTCTGGCCTCCGTAAACTTCAGCGCTTCGATAGGGGAAACCTTGGATGCCTTTCTGCAAGGCTTTCCGGCACTTATTAAAACTGTTAAGTATGAGAAAAGAGCCGCACCAAGGATTATCCAGATGTTCATATGAAGCTGTCCCTTATCAATGGAAACAGTTGAAAACTCATTTGAAATAATTGGCAGCAATAGTGCACCCACTCCCACTCCAAGTAAAAGACCGATAGGGATACCAATGGCTGATATGAAACTTGCACGTCTCATAACCATTTTTCGAAGCTGCTTACCTGTGGTACCGATGGTTTTCAGAAGTCCATACTCCTGCATATCGGAAATGATATTTAGATAGAAAATGTTATATATAATAAGGTAACCTGCGGCGAAGAAGGTCAGCAGCAGAATGCTGCAAACTACTATCATACTTGGATCGAGCCTGCTTCCGGCATATGCCCAGTTAACTCCGTACTCCACATCATCTCTGAGTCCGGTTCTTTCTATAAGGGCAATTGTTTTCTTTTCTATATTAAAGGAATTACTGAAATTAAAGTCCGCAGAAATCCAGCCGGCATAATCATTAGCATCATATTCAGATATGGGCTTTTGCTTTATAGGGGCATGTTTTTCCTGAAATGCTTTTGATACAAGTCCCTGCTGCGCCATAGATATAGGATCTCCTCTGTAATATCCGGAGAGAACAAAATCATATGTATTTGTTTTTCCAGCTATAGACATATCTACGGAAAATTTGGAACCAATTTCTTCCGGAACACCCAGTGCCTGTAGAGTAAGATCACTCAGGACGATTTCATTTTCTGCCTCCGGCATCTTTCCTACTTCCGGGTAACAGAAGCAGCCTTTAGCATTCTCCGGCTCAAAGTAATTAAACTCAGTATAGGTCTTCGCAAGTCTCTCATCATCACCTGCACCAACTATAATTCGATAGCTTAAATCCTTAATCTCCGGATCATCCTTAAACTGGTCATATTCCGACTGACATAGATATTTGAATCCAGAATGTGAAGTTCCGCCCACCTGTCTCATGGTTGAAAGCTGAACCTCCTTCATCATGCTTCCACCAACTGTGAAGAGTGATGAAAAAAGAAGTGTTGTAAGTATTACAGATGCTATAAGCACCAGATATTTTTTTATATTTACCTTTATGCCGCTGAGGGCCAGGTTGTTGATTGCTTTTTTGTTTTTTACTCTGTTCATTGTTTTGTCCTTTATGTTTATTGGGGAAGGCTAGATTATATGGCCGTCTTCGATTCGTATTGTTCTGTCTGCCAGCTGTGCTATCTCATCGTTATGGGTGATCATCACTATGGTCTGGTTGAATTTCTTTCCTGTGGTTTTCAGAAGTCCCAGTACATCCTGACTGGTCTTACTGTCCAGGTTTCCTGTGGGCTCATCCGCCAGGATTATAGCCGGCTTAGAAGCAAGCGCTCTTGCTATTGCAACTCTCTGCTGCTGCCCTCCTGAAAGCTTGGAAGGAAGCGCCTTAAGCTTCGACTGAAGCCCAAGGGTTTCTATAACATTTTTTACAAAGTCTTCATCTACCTGCTTACCGTCCAGCTGAATCGGAAGGACAATGTTGTCATAAACGCTGATTGATGGAACCAGGTTGAAGCTTTGGAAGATAAATCCTATCTTTCTTCGTCTGAAGATGCAGAGCTCATCTCCCTTAAGCTTCGATATATCTTTATCATCGATGATCACATTTCCTGAGGTTGGATTATCAAGACCACCCAGCATATGAAGCAGTGTTGACTTTCCACTTCCGCTGGTTCCTATGATACTTACAAATTCGCCTCTCTCCACGGTAAGGGAAACTCCATCCAGTGCCTTCACAAGGGTGTCATCCTGGCCGTAATGCTTTATCAGATTTTCTGCAACTAAAATACTCATTTTTATGCCTCCATTTATTTGAACATGTGTTTTGTTTTACTCTGAAAATAGATTAACACAAGACTCTTACCAGAATATTTCTGAAATCTTTCATATTTGAAAGATTTATAAAATCCTATTTTGGATAGGCCTGCTATATAAGGTTTATCCACACTTGCACAATTTCGGTATTTTGTTTATATTGATGTGGGTGTCAAAAGTACCTTTTGACACCTATGACATACGGATTGACTTAATTCGAATGACCTGACAGGAGATCACACATGATTATACAGATAGTTGAAGACGATCGTTCCCTCAGCGAGGGCGTTGCCATCACCCTTAGTGATGGAAATACATTTAACAGAGAATATACTATAGGAGATGCCAAGACAGGATTTCTGAATTACGGAGCCGAACTCAGTCTTATCATCCTGGATCTTAATCTTCCGGATGGCAGTGGATATGATTATCTGAAGTTTGTTCGGGAAAGAAGTAATGTCCCGGTACTGATTCTTACTGCAAATGATCTGGAAATGGATGAGGTTACAGGGCTTACCCTTGGTGCTGATGATTTTCTCACAAAGCCTTTCAGCCTTGCGGTACTTAGAGCCCGAGTTGCTTCTTTAATAAGAAGAAGCGAGATTACAAAGGAGGCTTCCGGGGTCAGTTCATCCAGCGACAAAGCTCTTGTTTATAACCTGGATGATATGACATTTGACTTTGACAAGCTGATCTTTAAGAAGGGCGACGAAGAGATTATCCTGAGTGTAAATGAACAGAGGCTTCTGAAGATATTCCTGGATAATAAGGGCCGGGTGCTCACCAGAAATCTTCTGATGGACAGACTTTGGGGAAATGATGGTGAGTTTGTGGATGAAAATGCCCTCTCCGTTACCATCAATCGTTTGAGAAGCAAGATAGACGACGGTGCAGACGTGAAGCATATCAGCACGATTTACGGACAGGGATATAGATTTGACTAGATTTCGAAAATGATTTTACAGGTGAAATACTATGTTTGAAAATAAAACTATAGCCAGACTTGAAGAAATGCTGGATGCAGCTATAGAAGGAAACTTTGTTGAAAGTGAATACGATGAGACCAGACTTTCCCGGCTGGAATCCAGGTGGAAGGAATTCCTGGGCAGTTCAGCTCTGTCCAATAAGAACCTGGAAACCGAGAGACACAGACTGGAGCAGTTCATATCTGATATATCTCATCAGACAAAGACTCCTATGACCAATATCAAGATGTACACAGAACTCCTTAAGGAAGAAGCTTCCCGGGGTGAAGAGGCATCTATCGAAAGGATCAGCAGTTATGCTGCAATGATAGAAAAGCAGAATACCCGGTTGGAGTTTCTGATTGATTCACTTACAAAGCTTTCCCGTCTGGAAAATGGGACTCTGGCAGTTGTTCCACAGGAGGAGCAGGTGGATAAGCTGATTGCAACATCCATATCTGCAATCGAGTCTAAAGCCAAGCTGAAGAATATATCTATCACTCATAAAAAGGACGAAAACCTTAAAGCCTTATTTGATCTTAAATGGACAAACGAGGCCCTTATCAACATACTGGACAATGCGGTAAAGTACAGTCCCGAGAATGGTTCCATAGAAGTATTCACCGAGCAGTTCGATATGTACCAGGCAATCCACGTAGTTGATAACGGTCCCGGAATCAGTGAAGCAGATACTGCCAAAATCTTCGGTCGCTTCTATAGAGGAAGCGAAGTTCAGCAGGAGGAAGGTGTGGGCATAGGTCTTTATCTTACAAGGGAGATAGTTGCAAAAGAAGACGGCTACATTAAAGTAGTTCCAAATAATAAACGTGAGGGCGGCGAACTGATCGTCTACCTTAGACGGGGATGAAAAAGACCTCCGGCGCGAGTCAAGATTTAGTTTTTCCTCTACAGACTCAGTTTGTGGGCTTTTTTGATGCAGTCGGGTTCGGCGGCGTCGCCTCTGAATCGGACTCTGTAATATGCATCGAATATTTCCTTTAGTTCTTTTCTTTTCGCATCATCGCTGAGGTATTCCAGATAATCATAAATGGATCTGGTTTCCAGCTTTTCCTTACTCTCTTTTTCCAGTCGCCTGCAGATATCATCTATATCTTTCTTCAGCTTCCTTTCCGGTGTCAGGCTGATATAATGCAGCATCAATCCTACCTTTATCAGTATTATGATGAGTATGACGAGACCAATGAATGCAAGTATGTATAAGCCCAGGCGAGAAAGCATTTTTTTATCCAGTCCACCGGACTGCTCTTCCTTTGGCTGGTCCTGAGGTTTATCAATAAGTGATTCGTCAAATGACATTTCTGTGGTTTCTTCTTCCCGGCTTATGTCTATGTTGCTTTCCTTCTTTGCCACAGGTTTCTTTCTTCCCCAGGATGTGTCCTCTGCCGCCAGGTTGATGGTGGTGGGTTCAAATACTACCCAGCCCACTCCCTTTATGTAGGCTTCCGGCCAGGCGTGGGATTCATTACTCATAACCGACATTCCCTCTTTTGTAGAGTGTGCAAAACCACTGGAGTATCTCGCCGGGATACCATTTAACCTAAGCAGCATCAGCATTGATGAAGCATAATGAACACAGTATCCACTCTTTGTATCAAAGAGGAAATCATTAACAAAATTCTCGCTGTCACTGAGATCTACGCTTTTATCATATTTATATTTTCTGAGGTATTTTTCTATTTTCTTTGCTTTCTCAAAATCCCCCTCTGCCCCCTGGGTGATCTGAGATGCCAGCTGCTGCATCTCGAAAGTTGCAAATGATGTATCCAGATATTCTTCCATGCCTTCACCGGCTCGGAGCTTCTCTACAGCAGATTTATATCGATCCCGTGTTATTCTGGACTCAAAATCTATACGATAAAGCTCGTTGGCATAAGCCTTTATGGTGTCGTAGTCCTGATACACTATCTCCTGACCTTCCAGCTTCTTTACCACATCCTTGAAGACACCATTTCCGAAGTCAATCTCCATATACTGAACCTTGTACTGAAAATCCCTGCCCTCTTTTTTATCAAGGCCATTTCTCAGACTCTCATCAATCCAGATCAGGTTGCAGGGTCTGATAATGTCACTGGTTCTCAGATATTTGTAGGTAATTTCTGCACTTTCAATCTTGGAAAAGCAGACTGCTATGGAATCATCCACTTCTGCCTGATACATTCCATTCAGAAATTCCACAAGCCATTCATTATAATCCGGAGTCATTTCCAGCTTTCCGGAATAACCTTCTTCTCCGATAGTCGAAAAAAGTCCACCCTCCAGATAGAGATATTTGCATTCGGTTCTTCCATTTACTTTGAGCTGCTCTGACTTCGTGCTGACAACGCCCTTTGAAAGTCTGCCGGTGCTGTCATAGCCGGTATAGCTTCCGCCGGTATCCATAAAACCATCCAGAAAATAATCTATCTCATTTATGGCCGTATTCTTTTTCTCCTCCACAAATGCCAGAAATTTCTTAACGGTTTTCCACTTCATTGGCTTCTCACTGGTAGGGAGAAATGCCATTATCACCGCCAGTATTACTATAGCTCCCGAATGATATATGGCCTCCACCTTTATAAGCTTCATCAAGCCAAAGAAGAGAAGAACTATCAGGCTGATAGCCACAACCTTTGGGGTCTCGAAAAATCTGATCCATATAATACTCAGCATGAGTCCCGAAAGTCCCCAGCTGTATCTTGCTATTTTCTCATGGCTTACAACAAGGGAGCCTGCGTATATAACAAAGGCAGTTATCAGGTTCCTGATCAGTACCGTATCTCTGTATATAAGGGAAAGTACTATCACTAAAAGAGCACCCACCCAGATGTAACTGTACCTTCTGTCCAGCAGTTCAAATATAATAAAGAAGAGTTGGAACATCACTGAATAGACCAGCAGGAACCCAAGGTTAAAGCCTGACACCTCCATTACCACCGGAAGATAGAGAAGTGGAAGGATGAATGCAGCTATAACCGGAAGCATGAGAATATATCTCGCCACTTTTTTCTTTACATCCGACATAGTTTTCCATCCTCCTCTCTCAGAGCCAGACAGATTTCCTCGCCGTGAGCCTCAGTCAAAAGCTCAGACTCCATTTCCTCAGTCATTTCACTGCCAAGTCTGTTTATTGATTCGGTATAGAATATATAAAAGCTGTCAGGACCATCCACCAGGAAGGTCTTCACACCACCATTATGGAAATAAACCATAAGGGGTTTTTTCTGCTCAGCAAAATACCAGGCCACTGAAACCAGGTATTCCAGAAAATAGTCTCTCCTGATAACCTTTTCGGCCTTAGCCTCTTTATCTTTGTTTTCACCTTCTCTGTCCACTACAAGAGCCAGTCTCACCATATCTGAATCCGCATTTTCCGGAAGCCTTACAAAGGCCTCTCCCGTTCGTGCATAATTCTTCCAGTGGATGGATTTCACAGGATCACCGGGTACATACTTACGCATGTCATTTCCGGGATGCTCCTCAGTTTTATCCAGCTTGAAAAAGCTTCTCCTGTACATAGGTTCTGCCAGAAGTCTGCTCATTTCGGCATTTGCCACATTGGTCACCGCCGGAAGCACGTGAACTCTGAGGGCAGTTGAAAGCTTTATCTTCAGCTTCACAATTCCAAAAATATCCTGAAGTATCATATGACTTATACCGGCCTCATAGCTGCCTGCATATTTACAGGTGATACCGGTTTTTATTCTCTTCTTCTCTCTGGGAAGAAGCAGCATTTTCTCTTTGGTATAGTCATCCCTGAAGCTTGTGGTGTCACCATATATGAGTCGGATTTCTCCTGTGGGAATGATGCCTACATTCTCGATAACAATCTCGTATTTTTCCTCCTTGCCCTTGTACAGGAGTCTGCCGTCAATATCCTGATAAATCCTGATGCAGAAAATGTTTTCAAGAATGCATAAAAATGACACAACCGGATAGAATAAAAATGCATAAAACAAAACATAGAAAAAAGCGCCGCCAATATTACTTACTATTATGGTTGAAGCAACCAGTAATACAATGTAAATGAAAAGTGGCACATTCTTTCTTTGTTTAGTAGTTGTTGTATCCTTAAAACTCATCATGAAGGGCGTTTAACCTTATCTATTATTTCTATAATTATCTGATAACCTGTATATTTGCTCATTCTGGATTTAGTAGTCAGAACAAGTCGATGTGGCAATGTGATCTTTGCCATGTTAATGACATCCTCAGGGACTACAAAATCCCTTTCATGCAGATATGCCTCGGCTTTGGATGCCATAAGAAGATCCAGACCTGCTCTTGGACTGAGACCATATTCCAGCTCCTCTAGCTTTCTGCTTCGTTCCACAATGGTGAGGGCATATTCTATAACCTCATCCTTGATCAGAACATTTCGAACCTCTTCCTTTATCTTCACTATATCATCTGAAGTAAGCACAGGCTCCGTCTTCTGCTTCAGTTCTCCGCTGAGATATTTTTTCGCCAGAAGGCTTTCCATTTCCATGTTGGGATATCCTACGGAAAGCTTCATCATAAATCTGTCAAGCTCTGCCTCTGGAAGAGGATAAGTTCCCACCTGCTCAGTAGGATTCTGAGTTGCTATAACCATAAATGGATCCGGAAGCTTGAAGGTATTTCCATCTATAGTAACCTGATGCTCCTCCATGGCCTCCAGCAAAGCAGACTGACATTTGGGAGAAGTTCTGTTTATCTCATCCGCCAGAAAAATCTGACAGAAAACAGGTCCCTTCATCACCTCAAACTGAGCGGTCTTCGTATTGTAGATAGAAGTACCTATAATGTCCGTGGGCAGCGTATCCGGCGTACACTGTATTCTCCTGAAATCCGCAGCCACCGAATCAGAAATAGCCTTTGCAAGGGTGGTTTTTCCCACACCGGGCACATCCTCAATCAGCACATGCCCCCCTGAAAGAAGGGCCACCAGCATATTATTTACAATATTCTCCTTCCCCACAAATGAAGAAGCAATACTTTCTCTTAACAAATTTATTTTTTCCATAACACATATCCTTATTTTTTTTTGAGTCAATATCTCCTTGGCTCATTTTATCTGTTCTATTCATCACTCACCAGGGAAAAACAATTCTCAGCGAGCGCCTTTTCCGGCGCGAGTCGAGATTTCGTTTTTCCTCTTTTCAATTTCAAGTGGCTCCCTGACGTAAGGGAGTAATCTTTTCTCACAGGCTCCGAATTCTTCGAAGTTCTTCCTGGCCTGAACCAGCGATACTTTGTTGGCGCCGCCTTCAAAGTTTTCGTCCTCCAGTTGTACCGGGTCGTCTTCCCAGTAGCATACCGGACATATATCGTAGGTTCCGGAAGGTTCCTTCGTATATGTCAGATATCCGCAGCAGGGACATTTAAATCGCTCCGGCTTCTCATGGAAGAGCCCGTCTATTTCTGCCATGCCCTGTTCCATCAGCTTATCCACATCCGCTCCCCAGATATCCAGTCCTGTAACCTTGATGAGCTTCACTGTCTTAATTCCGTAGAAGCTTTCCGCAAGTGCCTTCACATATCCGAAGCCGAATTCCTCAGGGAAAAAGTCTCCTCCCGCTGTGGTAACATAATAAATACTGTCAGCCTTGCAGAGTCCCACCGGTATTCCTTTGTCGGAGTAACTGAAGGTGACTCCCACCACATTTATTAGTTCCATATATTGCTTAAGGCACGCTGGAAATGAAAGGTCGTAGAAGGGGGCGGCGATAACTATCTTATCTGCCTCTTTAAACTGTTTTGCCAGACTAAAGATTTCGTCATCGAATTCTCCCTTAGCAGCCAGCCGGTCTCTTCTTCCAAAAAACTCTTCATCTGTTTTGGGAAAATGATATTCCACCAGGTCTATTTTCTGAACTTCCCTGTCACCAGGACTTAGCTTTTCAATCAGATGATCCGCCAATCTTTTTGTCCTTGATTCTTTCCTTGCACATGCATTTATATAAAGTATCATATTTTAATCACCCTATACTTTCTTTTATCATTGTCACTACCTGCCTATATTTCTCCAGCAGTGAATTTACATCGGATTTTATAAATTCAAGATTCTCCTGCTTTGCAGCATTCTCATGGGAAAGAGCCTGCTGTGAAAGCTCATCTGCACCTATGGTTCTGGAAGAGCTCTTCAATGCATGAACCAGAATACGGTAATCGTTCCAGTTCTCATTATCATATTTTTCTTTTATCTCATCAATCTTCGATACTTCGTCACAGGCGAAGGTTTTCAGAAGATCCAGATAAAGCGCCTCATCATTCATACAGTACTTCATGGCCGCATCTATATTAAACCCGGCATTCCGAAGCCTACTGATAAATGTTTTCTCTTCCTCTTCTTCAGCTTCTGCTTCCTCAGGGAAGAATTCCAGTATCACCGGTTCATATGTCTCGCCTGAATTCACTGCAGCTTCAACAGCCTTCGCCTCAGGCGCCTCCTTTACCTGCACCTTACTTTCCGGCAGATACTGCTTCAACATTTCATCAAGCTTATCCGGATCTATAGGCTTTGAAAGATAGTCCTTGAAGCCTTCTTTCATATACATCTCCCGGGCACCGGAAATTGCATTTGCAGTGAGGGCGATAACCACCGTATCCTTCGGAAGAATATCACTTTCCTTCATCTTCTGAAGAGTTTCTATACCATCCATAACCGGCATCATATGATCCATAAGAATCATATCGAAATGCTGATTCTTAACCTTCTCAATACACTCATTTCCACTTTCAGCCAGAACCGGAACTACACCACTTTGCTTCATCAGTCCCTTTACAACCTTCAGATTCATCTTGTTATCATCCACCACAAGAATCTGAGCACTGCTGAAGTCCATTTGTTTGCTCTTATCCGTATGTTCTTCTATCCTGCTTTCTTTATGGCCCTCATACTCTCCGATTTCGGAGTTATCTATAACACTCTGCTGAATATCAAAGGAGAATACGGAGCCCTTTCCATATTCACTTTCCACATTCAGCTTTGAATCCATCATCTCCAGAAGTCCCTGAACTATGGACATTCCAAGTCCCGTTCCTTCTATATCTCTGTTCTTCTCCTCATCCAGACGCTGGAAGGATTTGAAGAGCTTCTTCATATCCTCTTCCCGGATTCCTATACCGGTATCCTTTACGGCAACATTTATGGTGCAGCTTTCCTCATCCTTATTCACGCATTTAACTGAAAGAGTAACGCTTCCCTCTTCCGTATACTTCACCGCATTCATAAGAATATTTGTGATGACCTGCTTGATTCTCACATCATCACCATACATTATCTTTGGAAGGGTTGAATCAATTTCTGTAATAAGCTTCAGTCCCTTCTCCTCAGCTTTAACAGATACCATGCTTACCAGATCATCAATGAGTCCCAGGGTCTCATACTTAACCTGTATAATCTCCATACGGCCGCTTTCAATCTTTGAAAAATCAAGTATGCCATTTATAAGCACAAGCAGAGTATTGCTGGCATTTTTAATGGTCTCTGCATATTCCAGTATCTCCGGCTCCGTGCTCTCTCTCAGGATCATTTCATCCATACCGATTACTGCATTTATAGGGGTTCTGATCTCGTGACTCATCTGCGCCAGGAAATCTGATTTGGCCTTACCTGCTGCAGTCGCTTTTTCAGCCGCCTCGGATAATTCCTGATTCATATATGCCTGGGATTTTATAACTCTGTTCAGCAGAATAATGATTATGATCAGGGTTATCATTATAATAAACAGGTAGATTCCGCAATACAAAATCTCCGTGGTGGCAGTCTCCCAGAAATCCCTGACTATGATAATGGAAAAGCCGGTAGATGCATCTCTCTCGTAGGTACATTTACAAAGCTTACCATTGTAGTCTCTGATAAGATGGGTGGTGAAATTCGGCTGAAACTCCTTTATTATCTTGTAAGGAGTGTCATCTATATTCACACTGCTGACACTGGACATCTGATAGTTTTCATTAGGGTGGTTAATTATGATACCATTGGGGTCCACCATAAATACGTACTCGTTTGGTTTATAGCCCTCACCGAATATGCTGATGAGCTTTTCCATATAAAAATCTATACCAAATATTCCCAGGAATTCGCCATTCTTTCCATACACCACCTTCGACATGGTGACGCAGTATTCTCCGGTCTGCTCATCAAAATATGGAGCAGAAATGCTATATCCCTGGGAAGATTTTTCAGTCTGTTTATACCAGTCTCTTTCCTCCACCTTCCAGTCATCATCCGGCTGCCAGCCATTGTTCATGATAACCGTATGTTCCTTATAGGGATTGGCCATATAGCATACTGAGATATCCTTGTAATTCTTTGCAATATCATCCATCCACTTTACAGCGCCCTCATAATCATCCAGAATTTCCGGCTCGTTGGATATGAAGTCTGTAAACATTCCCAGCACCGTCATCTGCTCGGTTTCCCATATTTCAAATTCACGATGATAATTTATAAGAGTTTCTATGATCACCTCATCCATTACCTGACCTGAAGAATCATAGAAGAAATAAGTAGACACAAGGGAAATAAGAACCAGTACCACGATTATGGCATCTCTTATGACGCGTATAGATCTGGTAATGTTCTTCTTCAGCTTTTTTGAAGCCTTCTTTTTCTTATTCATATCTGAAACTATGGAAGAATAGGAACTCAGATCCTCCACCACATTATTCATCTGAATAGCAGCGGTCTTGATATCCGTAATATCCGCTTCCATGTTTTCACTGCTGTTATATCTTTCCAGCGTACTGAGATGCATTATCTTCCGGATAGGCTTTCTCAGCTTTAAGGATAATCCGTTTACAAATGCTTCCCTACTTCGAAGGGCCTCTTCGGCTTTTCTTCTGTTTCTCGATCCTATGAGATATAAGACCACCACCGTCAGAAGGAGAATGACATTTATCAGGATATTCATTACCATCTGTCTTGTGGTATTTCCGTAGAGTGCTTCATTATTTACACACAGGATCATGTACCATTCATTCTTGGTAACAGCATAAAAAACTGTATATTTTTCCCCGTTAATATCACTGTTGAAATATTTCTGAGATTTGGAATTATTGATAACTGATTTCAGAACATCTGAATACTCAGGCAGAACCTTCTTCAGATCCTTACCTACATATCCCACATCCTTATATCCTATGATCATTCCGTCGGCTGTTGATATGAGGGCTGTATTCATTTCATCCTCAGTCATTCTGTTTACAGACTGCTGAAGTCTGCTGAGGGTGAAGTCCATGCTGACAACCGTTACCTTGTCTGACAGGAGTACCGACATGGTATAGCACATATCACCTGTCATACTATCTATGTAAGGACTTGTAATATAGATTTCGCCGTCGCTGTCCACCGCTCCCACGTACCAGCCTCGCTCTGTGGCATGATAATCCGTAGGAATATCAAAATCAGGAATGATCTCCCATCCCTGACTTGCAATATAGACATTGAAATTGTTTCCGTTGGAAAGCTCCATCTGAGTTTTCTTCTGATCATAGATATAATCAGAAAGCGCCTCCATGGAACCATCAGCGTTCATTATCTGTTCTGCACCACTGGCAACTCTAATAAGGGTATTCTCTGCTTCCGACATACCCGTTTCAAAATCATTTTTAATGGTATCCAGTTGTGTCTGTCCGATCTGCTCAGTCTGCTCAGTCATCATGCGGCTGATCAGTCTGGCATTCATTACTATCAGAGCAGTAAATACAACAAACAGAATTATAACAACGAAATAATCTGATTTCCGTCCAGATTTCATTCTTAAGACTATACCTCTCTCATCTTATACTCTTTGTCTTCATCTATCATTTGCAACATTATATCTGCAAATCTAGGATCAAACTGAGTACCCTTGCCGTCCTCTATCTCTTTTCTGACAACCTCCTGCTCCAGAACTCTTCTATAGCTTCGATTGCTTGTCATAGCATCATAGGCATCTGCCACGGCTATGATTCTCGCCTCCTCAGGTATATCATCTCCCACCAGTCCGTCAGGATATCCACCACCGCCGTACTTTTCATGGTGATGTCTTGCAGCTATGGCAAGTCTCGGTGATTCCTGAATATTTGAAAGGATCTGATATCCTATAACCGGATGCTTCTTGATATATGCAAATTCTGTCTCATTCAGCTTGCCCGGTTTATTTATAACCGCATCCGGCACACCTATCTTTCCAACGTCATGGAGAAGTCCCATAATGTAGATATCTCCCTGCTCCTTGGTATTGTAGCCGTAACGTCTGGCAATCTCTCTTGAATAATCTGCCACTCTTCCGGAGTGACCGTTGGTATAATTGTCCTTCGCATCTATAGCTCCTGCAAGAGCCTGAACGACATGAATGAACATCTTTTCATTTTCTCTTGTCTTGTTATCCACTTCCTGGAAAAGATTTCTCTGAAGTCTGATGAGCTGGACTATCTGCTTTACTCTGAGTCCCAGTACTTCAGGTACAAATGGCTTTCTGATAAAGTCCATTGCTCCCAGCCTGAGTCCCTTCTTCTCAAAGTCAACATCACCCTCAGCAGTAAGGAATACAACCGGAATCTCCGCAATCTCCATTTCTTCGCCACGGAGTTTTTCCAGAGTTTCAAATCCATCCATTCCCGGCATATTAATATCCAGAAGTATAAGATCCGGACGCTTGTCCTCCAGAAATTCCAGAAGCGCATGTCCTGAATTAAGGGCAGTGACACGCATATTTTCTTTGCTCAGTGCGTGGCCTGCTATCTTCAGATTTAATATGTCATCATCAACTACTACAACCCAGAGCTGTTTTCCATCACCCTTTTCCAGCTGCTCTGATTCCACAAATTCAACCTCATAGCTGATGGATATTTTCTTATTATCCGGCTCCTTGTCATGGTTCTCATTCCATACGCGAAGCACATTTCCGATAACCTGAGCTATAGCCTCTTCCCTTATATCTGTAAGCAAAACGAAAAACTGATTCTGCTTATATTGCATCATCAGGTCACTCTTTCGAAGAATCATGCTGATATGATTTCCAAATTCCTCACATAAACCGGCAAAGGTTGCGTTGCTCATTTTGCTGTTGCTGTGAAGGGTAAACATTACCTTGCATGCATTTCTGTGATAACGCATTATATAACGCATTACAAATCTATAAACACTGATAAAATCATCCTTGTTCAGTCTCAGTGCAGAATTGGTTATGTTTCTTTCCGCCAGCAGCATACTGATGGTATTCAGATTAATGTCCTTTGAAGCATCATCTTCCATTTCTATATCGTCATTAAATATATAATATCCATGCTTTCCGTTCTGCTTCACATGATAGAGGGCTTTGTCAGCATAATTTAACATTTCTTCATAATCCATTCCCGGCTTAGGAACATAGATCACACCCAGGGATGCTCCCAGAGGAATGTTCATGTTATCGCCCATGAGGCGCTTTGCCTCATCCAGCAGATCATAGGTAAGTCTTAGAGATGCTTCTCTGATATCTTTCTCATCCTTAAAGTCCGGAACAAAGGCGGTGAACTCATCTCCACCCATTCTTCCGATTATGGAACTCTCCGGAAATACATCCTTTATGATATCGGAAAATGTCACCAGTATCTTGTCCCCCATCTCATGACCGTAAATGTCATTTACCAGCTTGAAGGAATCCAGATCGATCATCATAAGATAACCGGAGCTTTGGGCAAGACCTTCCATCAGCTTTTCCGTGGCAGTTCCCTTGTTTAAAAGTCCTGTCAGCTTATCTCTGGCTGCTTCTTCCTTAAGCTCCATCAGCTGCTGATGCTGGTTCAGGATATTTCCGATTCTGGTTATCAATACATCCGGATCAAAGGGTTTTCTTATATAGTCAGATACTCCGATGGAAAAGCTCTGAACCTCTGAATCTATAGCCTCATCCGCAGTCAGGAAAATAACCGGAGTTTCCTCCCTCTGCTGCTCAGCCTCCAGCTCTCTTATCCTTTTGTAAGTTTCAAAGCCGTCCATTTCCGGCATGTTAATATCCAGGAGAATCAGATCAGGTTTCTCTGTCTCCATAAAATCAAGAAGCGCCTTTCCTGATGAAAAGGATGAAACCTTCAGATTATTTTTACTAAGTATTCGACTTGCTATCTTGAGATTTGTCAGATCATCATCTACAATTGCAACCCAGTTTGCCATAAAGTACTCCTTTTAGTTTATAAAACATTTAAACAAGAACATTTAGTTCCTCATTATTAAGATATGCTCTCAGGTTATCCGCCACCATCTGTATAAGCCTTTTTCTCGCCTCTATACTGGCCCAGGCTATGTGTGGGGTAATGGTTATATTCGGTGCAGTTAGCAGTGGATTATCTGCCGCCATTGGTTCCTGAGAAACCACATCAACTGCAGCTGCTGCCACTTTTTCGGACTTAAGCGCCTCTGCCAGATCATGCTCATTCACCAGTCCGCCTCTTGAAACATTTATAATGATTACACCATTCTTCATTTTGGAGATGTTTTCCTCCCGAATGATCTGCTGCGTATCCTTCGTCATTGGGCAGTGAAGGGATATGATGTCGGATTTTTCCCAAAGCTCTTCCTGTGATACGAAGCCTTCTTCCGGATACTTTTCCGGATGTGCTGTGGATATCAGCACATTCATTCTGAAGGCTCTTGCAATCTCGGCCACTCTCCGGCCTATATTTCCGTATCCTACAATTCCTATGGTCTTGCCATCCAGCTCCATAACCTTATCCAGCCAGTAACAGAAGGTTTCTGATTTTACCCAGTCGCCTCTTTTAACGCTTTCATTATGAAGTGCTATATGACTGGCACATTCCAGAATGAAGCCCCAGGCCAGCTGAGCCACTGACTCCGTACTGTAAGCAGGAACATTTGTCACTCTAACATTGTGACGACGGGCAGCCTCCAGATCTATCACATTATAGCCCGTAGCACATACTCCTATATATTTGAGATTTGGACATCTGTTAAAGGTTTCCTCATCAAAGATAACCTTGTTTGAAAAAACAATCTCTGCATCACCTATATGATCATATTTATCTTCTTCAGTGGTATTCTGGTAAATCACCGTATCCACTAATTCCTTGATAGGTTCGAAGGATATATCTCCCTTATTTACTGCTCCTTCTTCCAGATAAACTGCTTTCATATACTTCCTCCAAAAAACAAATGCGCACACTGTTTTAGTATAACATATTTCCAATTAAAAAACGAGGTCTGATAATAAGAAATCAAACCTCGTCTTTATATGGTTTTAGAAATATTAAATTTCCGATTTTGCTTTCTCAAGTGTGGCTATGACCTTGTCACACCACTGGTCAAACTCAGGATCCTCCACCTGAAGCTCCGGATGACTGAGTACATTTTCAAGGGCTATACGAACCCCCTGATCAAATCTCACGGTTGTCATCATATCCGGCACAGCTCTCTTCAGCTTACTGTTATCAAATACTACTGAAACTGCCTTATCTCCTATAAGGCTTCCTTCAAAATCGAAGCCATATTTATCTCCTACGGCACTGAGATACTCGGAGGCCACATGATAAGCCTTCAGTTCAACTCCCAGGGCATCTGCTATGGTCTGGTATATCTGATTCCAGGTAAGAGTTTCATCGCCTGTTATCTGAAATGCCTCACCTATGGCATGACGATTTCCCATGAGTCCCGTATATCCTATGGCGAAATCCTTATTGAAGGTCACAGTCCATAGGGAAGTTCCGTCTCCCTGAATGATAACCGGCTTTCCTTCCTGCATGCGTTTTATAACCTGGAAGAAGCCCTTCTTTCCATGAACTCCCAGAGGAACATTTCTTTCATCATAGGTATGGCTGGGTCTTACAATGGTTATGGGGAATCCTTCTTTTCTGTATTTCTCCATGAGAAACTCTTCGCAGGCTATCTTATTTCTGGAATATTCCCAGTGAGGATTTGCAAGAGTTGTCCCCTCGGTAATGATATAGCTGGCTGCAGGCTTATTATATGCCGAAGCAGAACTTATAAACATATACTGCCTGGTCCTTCCCTTAAAAAGTCTGTAGTCCCTCTCAACTGCATCCACATTAAAGGCTATGAAATCACTGACCACGTCAAATTCCATTCCCTCAAGCTTTTCCTTAACTGCTTCCTCATCCCAGATATCCGCTGTTATCTGATGAACTCCCGCAGGAACCGCCTCCGGCCTATTGCCCCGGTTGAGAAGCCATACCTCCCAGCCCAGCTCTTCCACCAGACGCTTTACTATGGCTGTACTGATAGTTCCAGTGCCTCCTATAAATAATGCTTTCATCCCCCACTCGTTCTCCTCTCTCTTTTTATCTGAAAAATGCAAATGTTCCTACTGTTGATCAGTAGTTTATTTGCTGTGGCCTATCACTTCTCCCATTTTCACCGGAATTTCCACGTCTCTGTCCAGATTCTCCAGAAGGTCCTTCCTGAGATTGACCTTGTTTCCCGGAACCAGAACTATTATGGTGGAACCGCCATATTCAAAATGGCCCTTTTCTTCTCCTCTCTTCACACTGCAGGAACCGGTCTTTTCATTGACAATCCTTCCCACAAGCATGGCGCCAACTTCCATCTGAACACATCTTCCGAAATTTTCAGTATCCATTACTGTATATTCTCTTGTATTTTCGATATATACAGGATACTCCTCCAGAGCTATGGGGCGCACCGTATGGTAGACTCCTTCTATCCTTCTGTTTTTATACTGATAACCTGAATCAAAATAAACATATCTGTGATAATGATTCACACACAACCTGAAAACAAGAGCATAGCCTCCCTCGAAGCCGGCTGCCAGCTTTCTGTCTCTCAGGAGCCTTTTCATGTTAAAGCTGCTCTGTTTTACTTTCAGAACAGTGCCCGAATGAATCCTGTAAACACTCAGCAGTCCGTCACAGGGAGCCACAAAATTTTTCGGTTCAACACTTATGGGACGAAGTCCCTTCTTTATCCTTCTGCAGAAGAAATCATTGAAGCATCCTATGTTCTCCATCTGATAATCTTCAGTCCGGATATCATTTTTCCTGATAAATGGTTTTATTAGAACTTTGGAAAGCCTGCTATCCAAAAGCTGTCCACTAAGCTCAGATACAGGTTTTGAAATAAGCCCCCTGAGAAGAATTCTCCCGGCCTTTGTTTTATATAAAATTTCCAAAGTTGACATCATATTTTATCTCCAGACCATCATCAGTCTTTATCTGTAATTCATAAATATTATAAGGTTGAAAACGAATTCTACTATACCTATCAGAATCAGGATAGCAAGTCCTATTTTTCCCGGCTTTCTGACTTTGATATTCATGATAAATGTCATGGCCACCACAAACATCAGTATGAAATAGAAAACCGTCATATCCCATTTGACATAGAACTGGATTACCATTTCCAGTGGAAAGATAAGGGCAGATGATGTAACTGGCAGTCCGATATAATGACTGTGTCCTGTTTTCTTCACCTCTTCTTTTCTAATTTCCACAGTGGAATTGAAATATGCCAGCCTGATGAGTGCAGCCAGTACATAGAATACAGCAATCATAAGAAGAATGATGAGAAATGCATAATTGCCCTCATAATCCTTCCTTCTTACAAGCTCTGTAAATATACCACTTATTCTGAGCTGAGCCAGACCTATGGTTGACGGAAGTACACCGAAGCATATCATATCTGCAAGAGAATCAATCTGGATTCCGAAGTTTTTCTCCAGCTCAGTTCTGTTTTTCTTTGTTCTGGCTATGGTTCCGTCGAATCCATCCAGTATACCCGATATCATCAGGAAAAAGATACCGATTTCAGGATGTCCTATTCCGGTAACCGTGACAATTATCCCGGTAAAACCTGATATAAGGGACAGGTATGTCAATATAACAGTATAGTCATATACTCCTATCACTTCTTATTCCTCCCATATAAATATCCTGCAAGAGTGATCAACCCGCTTAATAAAACGCAGATATAGAAGGTAAATCCTCTGCTCACTATTTCTACAACATAAGCCATTCTTTCATTCATGACTGATCCAAATCCATTTATCATAAGATAATCCGAAACTCCCATTCCGCCAGGAATCGGAACCGTGTTATATCCTATGGTAATAAGGCATTGCCTCGAAAATACCTCTGGAGCTTTGGAAGAATCTCCCCCAAGAGATATATAAACCAGCATTGGAACCAGCGTCTGAGATGCCCTCTGTAAAAAATTCCAGAAAAATGCCCAGAAGAGCACTCTCTTACTTGAAGCTATAAGTGCTGCACATGACTTATAATCAGTTTTAGCCTTATCCAGCCTTGCAAGCTTTTTTTCTTTTTCTTTTATTATCTTCTTATCATATAAAAATGATATCAGCTTTGTCAGCGGTCTGAATACTATTTTGTCATTTCTCAGAAGAAGTATAAATCCCACGGTAAGGGTAGTCAGTACTACGGTTCCCAGTATTATCAGATCTCTGGAAATACGGCTGAAGGTCATAAATGCTCCGGGAGATATGATCAATGATATGATTCCCAGAACAATGGCCGATATCGTATACATGGCCAGATTAAGAACCAGTGTCGCCGTGGCCACACCAGCGGGTATTCCATCTCTCATCATGAAAAATGCACTGGCTGGCTGTCCTCCCGTAGCGGAAGGCGTAATAGCCGAAAAGTATACATCCGATGTGCTGTAAATAAGCCCACCCAGAGGCTTCATCTTATATCCGCTCCGCTTCAGTATACTTGTGAGTGCCACTCCCTCAAACCATATATATAGCAGGGATGCCACTACTCCCAGTATGAGAAAAAACGGATTGGCAGTTTTTAATATAGCTATTATATCCTTTATGGACATATCTCTGTTCAGCTTCATTACACTTCTGATGGTAAGAAATGCCAGCATAAGGGATATACATGTCCAGGCAAAATTTTTCGAAACTTTTTTCTTCATTTTACATACCGTCCCATCATAGTATATCAGTATTTTTGAAAAAGAAAAGTTAATTTTACTACTTAGGCCTGCATTGTTGCTCTTTTGTTATATGTCTTATTGTATCATGGCGATAACTAAGTTATATTTATGATAGTGTTCAACAGACTTTACTAAACAATTTGGAGGTAAACACAGATGCCAAACCCAAGCAGATTTCATAAAAGACAGCAGGAATTATATGATCTTGCTAAGAAAAACGGAGAAAATTCTGCTCTATATAATCTTGCAGATCATATAAACTTATTAAAGGAATCCAAGACTGCTCTTAATCAGGAAGAAACAAAAAAGCTTATAGGTTTATATGCTCAGGCTGGTCTGGAGCTTAAGGCTGCTTATGATAAAAGCAAGAATAATCCTGAGAAATCTGAATATTACAGAAGAATTATGAAGAAGTATTCCAAGGATTATACTAATCTTCATAAATATATGAGAAACCTGAATCGTCAGGAAAACCCGAAGCTCATGAATATCGATGAGTTTTTTGAGGCGTCAAAAACCAGGAGCGTAAAGCTTTCTGACACAGAGATGACAGAGCTTGATAAAACCGGCGCAGGTCAGAATATAAGATACAAGATAAATCTTAAGCTGCAGGATGAACCTGTGGATGGAGTTTCAAAGGGCGACATTTTCACAGGATACTTTACTGAAGATATAGCGAAAGATTCCACAGAGAAGTACAAGGAAGTACCACTGGTACCTGATAATTGTATTATTTCCAAGGATGCCCATGATTCTATTCTTAGCTACATACAGAAAAAATATCCCGGTGCAAAGAAATTTATAAATAACAGACTGAAGAATAAGGCCGATGTATATGCCTTCGAAGGTACCGGATTAGACGACGAGCTGAGACTCAGGGTCACTGAAGTCATGACCACTCGTACCAAGGATGAGATAAAAGAGCACTTTATTAATTCTGCAAATAACAGCACTTTAACAACACCTGATACCATAAAGACGATAAATTCCATTAATACTGAGGAAGAGCTTTTTGCATATCTGGAGTACTCCAGCCTCTACATGAAGAGTCGCCTCGCAGAGGGTGTTATGCGTAATAATAAAATAAACCCCAAGGCCGCTTTAGGACAGAGAAATGCTCTTACAAGTGCCGTAGCTGAGGTTCTGGGCTGTGGTAACATCGTTGCGTTTTCTGAAAAGCTTAAGGTGGAAGCCCTTGAGAATGGTAAGAAGGTCACTAAGAAGGGTGTCCTTATGATGCCTGCCCAGGGATATGATATAGCTGACGTATCATCTAAAAGTCCAATGCTGAAGATGAGTCAGCTGGATATTGAGAATCCCAGCCTGACCAAGTCACTTGCCACTCTGCAGTTTCTGGATTATGTCCTTGCAAATACTGACAGACATAGAGGAAACCTCTTCTATCAGTTTGATAAAGATGGACGTCTTGTGCTTGTTCAGGGAATTGATAATGATACCTGCTGCGGTTCAGGTGAGCATCTCGATCAGATAAACAGTGCCGTCAACTTTAAAGATCTGAAGATCATACCTAAATCCATGGCTGATAACATTTCTGCACTTAAACCTGAGGTCTTTGAGGTATTGCTTCAGGGCTACGGTCTGAACGAGGCTGAGATAAATACTACAATTGAGAGATTTAAGGAAATTCAGGGATATATCAAGGAATCCGAGAAGCTGTATGAAGGCACCGAGCCTGGATATCTGGCTTCAGGCACGCCGAGAATAGTTCCTGATGAAGATATGGATAAGTATTCCATTAACGAGGATCTTGCATATATCAATATAAAGAAAATGCACCAGAGCAATCTGTTTGGCAAGGTTAAAGACTATGCTGAAAATCCAACCAGCGGATTTAAGAACGCAGTTAAAAGTGAAACGAAGAAATGCTGTGATCTGGCTGCAGACCTTACCATAGCCCGGCTGGACAAAGGTCCGGGAAGCCTTTATAAATTTGTGAAGGATATGACTGACATTTCCGGAAAGGTCAAGATAACAAACAAAGAACGTAAGACAGCATTGAATAAGCTTTTAAAGGATGCCAAGAAAATATTCAGTTCAAAGTATTCAACTCCCGATCTTATTCTCACTGATTATGATACAGACACTGAAAAATATAAGATCATTATCGGAAGGGACTTTGAGGATTACAAGAAGGTCATCGAAACCGCCCTTGACTCAGCAAATGAATTTCTTGCCACAAGCCCTGAGTCTGTCATAGATTACCAGACCCTGAAGGCCGAAGTGGACATGTACAAAGCAAGCGGCAAAACCGAAAAAATGCAGCAGGCCCAGGAAGAGCTTGAAAAAATGGAGCAGAACCCGGAGGTTCAGCAGTACAAGCTTGCCGTAAAGGTCAGAGATAAATATACAAACATGCTCCACAGCATGAACAAGATAAACGAAACAGTCCAGGATATGAATGAGATCTTCGAAAACTACAAGGAGATCCGTACAGAGGTTGTGCAGAAAAATTCCACTTATGAGAAAAGCGAGGCCAGAGCCCGTCACGAAGAAGAAAGCCGACGCATCTACAGGAACAACAAGCTTAACAACCTGAATGCACCAAAGCCGGCCAACGGAAAGCAGCCTGCCCCCGCCCCACACCTCTAAAATGAGTCAAAAGGGACGTTTCTCTCTGACTCAGTCACCATTCATCAGGAAAAACAATTCTCAGCGAGCGCCTTCCCCGGCGCGAGTTGAGATTTAGTTTTTCCTCCTTTCAGTATGTAAAATCCTTCATAAACTGCTCAACTATCTTATCGCATGTATCCTTATTTTTATCCGGATACTTAAATTCTATGTTTATATACTTATCATCAATATACTTCACACTGTTATAATACACTGTATCATCCATATGCCCTGACACAACAAATCCATCCGATGACTTATCTGAATACTCAACTGTATAACCGTATTTCACGTTATCCTGATACATTTGATATTCATCATCTAAACCATTTGGAATATCCTGCTGCAAAGCTTCAGTAATTGTGATACTCATATCATTTTCAGCCGATTCATAACTATAAACATAATGCACTGCAGATTCTGAAGAAGACGTATCACTAAACTCTGCAGGAACAAAATATCTGCAGCCTCTGACTCCATCACACCACATTCCATCTTCAGATTCGTCTGATGAATCATCTGATCTATCTGCGCTTTCTTCAGATGCAGCTTCCGTCACAGCCTCGGTGGTAATTTCTTCACTTGCTTCAGTGGTAGTTTTCTCTTCTTCGCTTACTTCTTCAGTAGCAACATTAGCAGTATTGTTTTCTTTTTCTACCTTGTCTCCACACCCTGTCAGTAAAAGTATAAAAACAAGTAAACATGATATCGTTATATTTCTGATTTTTCTATTCATCATTTCTCCTCTCCATAGTCAAAAATCTCACTTACGGAATTCACTTTACACCATATTGTTATTTTATTCAATCTCCTATGAGTCAAACAGAAACGTCCCTTTTGACTCACTTTATTTCTTTAAAAACACTGGCAATTATGGTAAAGTGTAAAGATAGGAGTTGTTATTTAGTAAAAAATATCACAATGGGTAAAAGGGGGATATTTTTATGGCAAAATGGGTGATGGTAGTAGACGATGAAGAAATGAATCTTAAAATGGCAGGTAAGCTGCTTAGCGAGAATGGAATGAGGGTTACTGCTCTTAAATCCGGACGTGCAATGCTTGAATATATCAAGGAAAATGGTACACCGGATGCTATACTTCTCGATATTAAGATGCCGGAAATGGATGGTTTTGAAACATTAAGCATCCTTAGAAAATATGAGTCTGAGATGGGACTGACAGAGACTCCTGTCATTCTTCTTACCTCAGATGACAATGTTGATACTGAAATAAAAGGTTTTCAGGAGGGCGTTGCCGACTACATAAGCAAGCCTTTTGTTTCGGAGGTTTTCCTGGCCCGTGTAAATAACATTATCACAATGCAGTCTTCTCTGGTTTATCTCAAAACAGAAGCTACTATAGATAAGCTGACAGGGCTTCTCAACAAAGAGGCTTCATACGTTGAGTTTTCTCAAATGTGTACATCCAAGAAGGGATGTCTCATTGTTCTTGATATAGATAATTTCCAGAAAATAAATGAATTATATGACGAAGCTACCGGCGACAAGGTTCTTTCAATCTTCGCTCTTATTCTGAAAGAGGTATTTCCTCTCGGAAGCAGATTCGGAAGAATCGGCGGCGATAAGTTCGTTGTTTTTGGAAGAGGCATTTCCAAGGAGGAATCTGTGGCAGAGATTTCAGCCAGACTGAATGAAGCCATAGTTCAACAGACAAAGGATATTCTGACCAAGGATGAGATCCCACTTGGTGTTTCCTTAGGTGGAATCATGGTGCCTAAGCTTGGAAATGATTATCAGTCACTTTTGAAACTTGCCGATAAATCCTTAAGGCATGTAAAGAAAAGAAACAAGAATGGATATCTCATATATTCCACACAGACCATGTATGAGGATGATAAGGACAAGATCACTCCTGATATGAAGGGAATCACAGAAATAGTCGGCGAGCACAATATCGCCAATGTGGCTATGCAGCTTGATCTTGAAGCATTTTCATTTGCTTACAGATTTGCCACAAGATATTTTATGAGAAATAAAAATAATTATTGCAAGGTTCTCTTTACTCTTGAAAAGACCGACAAAATCAATGATAAAGAATACAGAGCTTACACCGACGACTTTGGCTACTATCTCAGGGAGTCCCTCAGAAAATCTGATATTCTTACAAGAAGCAGATTTAATCAGTATTTCGTTCTTCTCACCGATATAAAAGAAGAGTATGTTGACGGTCTTATTGATCTGCTTCTTGGTGATTGGGATAAAAAATATAATTTCAGCCTGAACATTAAATATGAGGTTGACTATGTTAAAAATGATGGCACAGCTGATGTTCAGAAGGCAGGCGCCAATATTGTCATGATCGATGATGATGAGGCAAGTTCCATGGTTGCAGGTAAGGTCCTCAGAGAAAACGGATTCACTCTGACTACATTCCAGACTGGTGCTGAATTCCTTAACTATGTACAGACAGCGGAAATGGTTCCTGATCTGATTCTTCTCGATATCAAGCTTCCGGGAATCAGCGGATTTGAAGTTATGCAAAGGTTGCACAAAATGGACAATCCTATAAGTCAGGTTCCTATCATACTTCTTACAGCTTCCGATGACAGCGAAATGGAAGTGAAGGGTCTGGCCCTTGGAGCTGTAGATTATATATCAAAGCCAATAAAGCCTGAAATCTTAAAAGCAAGAGTAAATCATATAATACAGATGATCCTTCTTAAGAATAAATACGATAAATAAGTTCGATAGATTACTATAACATTTAGACGGGAGAAAGAAATTGGTACAGTATGGTGCTTCATTAAAAAAATGCGAAGAAATTTGCTATAAATACGGAAAGGCCGTTCCGGGAATCCGTGATGATGAGATTTTTTATCAGTTCTGTGACGATATGATCCGCATGGGATTTCTTGTTGCTGCCAGCGACAGCTATGTCATGCCTGAGGAAATAGATCTTATCAACAGAACCTTTGGGCTTACACATACATATACCAGTCTTTCAAGGGAATACGGTCTGGATAGCATTTCCGACACCAGCTTTATGAAGCAGATTCCCCCTTGCATCATTATGATTGCCTCACTGGAAAAACAGCAAAGTCCCGACCCAAATCATATTCTCAGTGATACCCGGGAAATCTATGCAGCCATGAAGCATTTTGGAAATCTGATGCTGAATAGCACAAGCGCAACTCTGCAATTCAGCGTCATGGTTCAGACTTATTTTATAAATAATATTCTGAGATATATTTTCAGCATGGAGGAAATGGACGGTGTTATCTACGCAGGCAAGATAATGGAAAACATTAATTCATCATTTTCCAGAATTATCAGGAGAAACTCTGCCCCTGCACCTCAGCCCGTCGAGGAGAAAACCGAAAAGATTTCCACCAGTGGTCTCAGACTTAAGATAAATTCCCCATCTGAAAGTGCTTCCCATAGTACCGAAAATGATGCTCAGGAATATAAGGATCGTAAGGAAATGGATGAAACCCTTTCATTTGTAAGAGGTCATCTCCAGCTTGCTTCAGGCCAGAGAGGCTCCCAGATGGAAGAGAAAAAGAAAAATGATCCTGACGATATAGACATGGATGAGATAAAGTCTATACTTGCCGAAGTCGACTCTCTTATCGGCCTTGGAAATGTGAAAAAAGAAATACATGACATGGTAAATATCATGCTGATAAATGAGATGCGACGCAGAAAGGGACTTAAGAGCCCTGTTATGTCCAGACATCTCGTATTTACAGGAAATCCCGGAACTGGAAAAACTACTATTGCCAGGGCCATCGGAAAGATTTATAAGACCTTGGGTATTCTAGAAAAGGGACACATGATAGAAACCGACCGCAGCGGAATGGTTGCGGGATATGTGGGACAGACCGCCGAGAAGGTAAATGAAATAGTTAATCAGGCTATGGGCGGTATCCTATTTATAGACGAGGCCTACTCTCTTGTCAGTGAAAGCGAAGGTGACTTCGGCCAGGAAGCAATCAATACACTTCTTAAGCAGATGGAAGATCACCGAGACAGTCTTATTGTCATAGTTGCAGGCTATACAAATGAAATGAACAGCTTCATTAATTCCAACCCGGGTCTCAGATCCAGGTTTAATCGCTATATCCAGTTTGATGATTATTCCAATGAAGAACTGCTCCAGATTTTTAAATTATATATTCAGGAGCAGGATTATTCATTGGAAGAAAACTCAGATGAAATGATACTTAGTGCCATTGAAAAGCTGAAGGAAAGCGAGCAGGAAAACTTCGGTAATGCCCGTTCTGTCAGAAATTATTTTGAAAAGGTCATCTCAAATCAGGCAAACAGGCTGATGTCCGACATGAGCGCCGCTTCCGACACAGATGAATTGATGAAGATTAAATGTGTAGACCTGTAAAAGTGGTGACTACTATTATTCATCATACCAACCTCCAAATTGCATTAGTTTTTCCTTATATCATACAAGAATACTTCATGAATTTCCTCGGTATATCCTTCGTAGAATCCTTTTACCATTCCAAGGACTATCTGGGAACCACGATTGTAGCTGATAAGCATCTGACCATTTTTCTTGTCAAAGCTTATTCCTTCTATCTCACCCTGCAGCGTTACATCATCAAGTGTTCTTTCAAGAACTACAGTTGCCACTGTGGAATCATCTGTTATCTTTGTTTTATAAACATGATCCGGCTCTCCCAGATCTGCTGTTCCATCGTCAGCAGTCATATAAAGACATCCGTCATAATATGCGATTCCCTGAAGCCACTGTGGTGGGCACTGAAGATGAACCTTTCCTTTATACGCTCCACTTTCCAGATCATATCTATACAGATATCTTCCACTCTCTTCTCCGGTCCATGATGTCATCCATATGGACTTTGAATCCGGATCAACTGCTATACCGGAGCATTCTGTCTGGCCACTGCTTTCATCAAAAAGAATAGAGTCCTCCAGTTCAAATGTTTCAGCATTATAAACTGCAATCTGAATATTCTTTGATTCGCCATCCATAAAATATTCTACGCCGGCATAAATCTTTCCCTCATAGACATCAATATCGCCTATATGATTTACTTCCTTATCAAAACCTTTAAATGGATCCTCCGCTTCAGCCACTTTCTTCCACTGGCTGTCATATTTTGTAAGGGTGGTACTTCCGCTGATGTAGAAACAATCATCGCCACATGCAACTCCCTGTCTTCCATCAACTTCATGTACATCAGCAAGTGAATATTCATTCTCAGGAGTGAGATTTCCGCCCTCCTCAGGTCTTCCCTTAACTGTAACCGGAGCAGGCTGTACGCTGTACTCTTCGGTAGTCTGCTCCTCATTTTCATTTGATCCAGCATCTGCCTGTTCAGAAGCAGATTCGTCTTTATCACCATCTGTAACCTCAGTATTCTGGCTTAAACCGCATGCCGAAAAACTGAACATTATAGCAAGAAATGCTATCATCTTAATAAACTTTTTCATAGTTCCCCCTTTTTTATATTTATCCCT
>CADBMW010000039.1 GCA_902795855.1 uncultured Lachnospiraceae bacterium | reverse complement strand
TTTGGAGAAGGTATTTTGTTACTTATGGGGTGTAGCAAAAAACTATATAATGTATTGGGGGGTTACAAGTATTATTATACTCATAAGTGCTAAAAAGTGTTCACAAAAAAAATTTTTTTTGAAATTAGTTTTTGGTTATTATCACTATGGTTTATGCACATCTTATACTCATTTATATATTTTAGCTGATTCCTGGGGAGGCTGTTGTGCATATTTACCATAAACCAAGGCATATAACTTGCCCATAGGCTATAATCAGCTTGCTACTTTTATGCATTTCTATTAAATTCTTATACAGAAAGCTGTTTTTTCATATTTGTTTATCGGGAAGAATGGATTTGAAGGTTTTAAAAAGGATGATCACGCTTCAAACAGCTGTGCAAACTCTTCTCCGGTAATCTTTTCCTTTTCCATAAGAAGCTTTGCAGATGCATGAAGCACATCCATATGTTCTTTTATGATTCTTGTTGCTTCTTCATAGCAGTGGTCGATGATATTTTTCACTTCCACATCCAGCTTTGCGGCAACTTCTTCACTGTATGGTCTCTGATGACCAATCTCACGTCCGATGAATATTTCCTCGCTTTCACCGGGCTCATAGTTTATAAATCCCATATTTTCTGAGAAACCATATTTCAGGATCATGCTTCTGGCTATGGATGTAGCCTGGGCTATATCTGCTGAAGCTCCTGTTGTAATGTCATCAAAGATCAGCTGCTCAGCTATACGTCCACCCATGGTAACCTGAATCTGCTGAAGCATTCTTTTTTTAGTCCAGAACATATCATCTCTGTCAGGCAGCTGCATGGTATATCCGCCGGCGCCTGAACCATTTGGTATGATGGAAATGGTATAAACCGACTCGGTTTCGCTGAGAACCTGAGCGAGTATTGCATGGCCTGATTCGTGATATGCTGTAATCTTCTTGTCCTTCTCAGAAACAACCTTTGATCTTTTCTCAGTTCCTATACCAAGCTTGACAAAGGAATCATCCATATCAGCCTTGGTGATAAATGCTCTGTTTTCCTTTGCAGCTTTAATAGCTGCCTCGTTAACCAGATTCTCAAGATCCGCTCCCGAAAATCCGGATGTAGTCCTTGCAATATCAGAAAGATTCACATCATCGCCCAAAGGCTTATTCTTAACATGAACCTTAAGAATTTCTTCACGTCCCTTAACGTCAGGACGACCTACACGAACTCTTCTGTCAAAGCGTCCCGGTCTTAAGATAGCCGGATCCAGTATATCGACTCTGTTTGTAGCAGCCATTATGATAATGCCTTCGTTTTCTCCGAAACCATCCATCTCCACAAGGAGCTGGTTTAATGTCTGCTCTCTTTCGTCATGTCCGCCACCAAGACCTGAACCACGCTGACGGGCTACGGCATCTATTTCGTCAATAAATACTATACATGGAAGATTCTTCTTCGCTTCTGCGAACATATCTCTTACTCTTGCGGCACCCACACCGACAAACATTTCCACGAAGTCAGAACCGGAAATCGAGAAGAATGGCACATCCGCTTCTCCTGATACTGCCTTTGCCAGAAGTGTCTTACCGGTTCCCGGAGGTCCCTCCAGAATGATACCCTTTGGAATTCTGGCTCCCATGGATGTATACTTGCCGGGATCCTTCAGGAAATCAACTATTTCCGTAAGCTCCTGTTTTTCCTCATCCAGACCTGCAACATCTGCAAATCGTATCTTTGTATCTGCTTCCTTTTTTGCACGGCTTTTTCCAAAGTTGGAAAGTCCCCCTGAGCCCCCCATGCCTGAGGCAGCATTCAGCTGGGAATTCATTATCATCATGTAAAGTGCAAACAGAATTGCCGCAAAAATATATGGGGCAAGCTTTTCTAAGAGTCCCGGTCTGGTTACATCATACATACGATAGCTGATATCACCCTTGGCATCCAGCACGGATTTGGTAACTGCTACATCATTTGTATAATATGTAACCTTTTCGTTTTTCTTTTCTACCTGTACGGTACCTGTAGGAATCTCAGCATTCTGATAGATTTCCACAGATACTACATCTCCTTCTGCAACATCCTGTGCCAGCTTTTTATCACTGTACTTTGTATCTAAATCTGCCGGTCTTGCCCAGAGCATATACAGCCCCAGAATAAGAGCAGCAACTAAAAGATACGCCAGTAGAAGTGAACCGGCACCTTTTGGTTTTTTCTCCAAGTGTTTTTTCCTCCAATGGTGTTACTAATATTTATCAGTCAAGGACTCCGATATATGGGAGATTTCTGTATTTCTCCGCATAGTCAAGTCCATAACCAACTACAAATCTGTCAGGAATCTGGAAACCTGTCATGGCCAGGTCTACCTCAAATACTCTTCTCTCAGGTTTATCAAGAAGGGTTATAACCTTCAGTGATTCCGGATTCTTTGACTTCAGGTAAGCCATGACATAATTCAGAGTTCTTCCCGAATCAAGGATATCCTCAACTATCACAACTTCCTTTCCTTCAATGTCCTGATCCAGCTCCTTCTTCATGTTTATGGTACCGGAAGAGCTTGTTCCATTTCCATAGCTGGATATAGAGATAAAATCCATGGTAACAGGAACGGTCATATGCATTGCAAGTCTGGCCAAGAACATTACACTTCCCTTAAGAATTCCTATAAGATGAACCGTTCCTCCCTTATACATCTTGCTCAGCTGTTCAGCCATTTCCTTTATCCTGTTTTCCACTTCCTCTTCACTGATAAGTACTGATATTTTTTCTTCCATAAATTTCCCCTTTATTCAGACAACTGTACACTGTCTCACTTCTTATAATCGATCTGCATTACTTCTTTCGTTTCCGGTGTAACCTTATATCTTTCACTGAGCCTGTAGCCCACAACCCAGACTATCTCATTTCCGTCTGCAACCACGGGAATCCTGTCCCTCATGCTTTTTTCAACCTTCTGGTCAGTAAAGAATCTGGACATTTTCTTTCTTCCCCCGGCCTCATTTATAACGATGAAATCATCCTTTTTTGCTGTTCTCAGAGAAAGCACATTCCTTATTTTATCACAATCGATTACTTTCGTGTATTCTTTTTTGGAAAGATTAACCTGAGGACTATTGGGAAATGTAATAGTACTGATCTGCCCAATCCTGCAGGAATCCTCAGTGTTTTGGTTCTTTCTGATGACTATCTCCGAATAAACTCTTTCAGCATACATATCATAGGGAAGGTCAATACGCTTTCCGGTCTCCATGTCAGAAAGCTCATACACGCTTCTGATATGCTTTTTAGTTATATCCTTACGCCTGCCACATACCTTTTCCATGGCACCGAGTATGAGCTCTCCTGATGCCAGCATGCTGAGACCTTGAAGTGTCTTTATATTCAGTCTCGCCTCTTCAGAGACGATTTTTCTTTCATTTTTGCCATCTGATTCGGAACTGGTTTTGGAGATTTCAGTTACAATATCTCCCTGAAGGACAGAAGCCTCATTGGCAATCTCGATTATATGATTCACTGCCCCCTCATTTATCTCCTTCATGATAGGCAGTATCTGAAGTCTTATCTTATTTCGGCTGTAATCTGTGGAAAGATTCGTGGAATCCGTAATATATTCCTGACCAATTTCCTGAAGATAGGCCTCGATTTCAGCTCTGCCCGAGTCAAGCAGAGGCCGGATAATGTTATCTCTCACGGGCTTTATGCCTGAGAGTCCCAGCAGAGAGCTGCCTCTTACCATGTTATAGATAACAGTTTCTGCCAGGTCTTCCCTGTTATGAGCAACTGCTATCTTAACGCCAGACTCCTTCTTTCTTACATGAGCAAGCTCCTCGGCAAGATTTGCAGCCTGAGCTTTGAAGCATTCATACCTGAAGGTTCTGCCTGCCTCTTCCTCAGTGAGATGCATTTCCTGAGCCAGCTGAGGTATATCCTTCTTTTTGACAATGCATTCTATATCATACTTTCTGCAGAGAGCTTCTACAAAGTGCTGATCTCTGTTGGCCTCTTCTCCCCTTATCATATGATTGACATGGACAACCTTAATGTAAAGAGCATCATTTCTATGGCATTTATACTGCTGTTCAAAATGATTTCTCACCTCTATGAGAATTCTAAGCAAACACACAGA
>CADBMW010000038.1 GCA_902795855.1 uncultured Lachnospiraceae bacterium | reverse complement strand
GATGCGTCTCGGCGCGCAATGAAGATAGCTGCCTTTGGCAGCACGCGCCTCGCGCGGAGAGTGTCGCAAGCGACACTCTTTGTTCTTATGGCTGTAGTTTTACGAGCCGGCTTAGCAGCTCTTCGTCGGTCAGATGATATATGTTATCGATAACCCATATGTGCATTTCCTTGGCTCTCTCTCTGAAAAATGAGCTTCCGTTCTGGGAGGACTCAAGAGGAAGGGCCATGGCCAGCGCTTTGCTGGCATATTTTCCGCCGAAGCGGCGGGTTACTGTTTCCAGCTCGTGAAGGGCGTTACTTCCTGCTTTTCCGCTTTTGCAGGATATAAAAATGGGGGCGGTGTGCTTCATGAGTACCACGTCTATTTCATTCATTGTGTCGTAGGTGGCATTCATATATCTTTCGTAATCTGAGGCGTAGATCCGCTTTTCTTCTTCGTTCTTATCTCCGTTCCAGTCGATCATGGCTCCGATTATCTGGTCTGTAAATACTTCGGGAGCACGGGAGGCTACCTCATAAACATGAAGCTCCAGTATATTTCCGGTCTTTGTCACAATATGCCTGATGGAGCTGGATTTAAATCTGAAACGAATTCTTCTGGAATCCTGACTGAAATCCTTCAGCATCCCCTTGCCATTCAGTCTGCCAAGGAGAGTACCGGCTTCCCCGAGAGCCGACTTTGGCAGGATATAGTATCCGGTTTCGTCACAGGGGTGAGCCTTTATCACGTCTTCGATGATGGAACAATAACGGTTCCATTTATGTTCCAGTTTTTTAGCTATATCCCATATGGTCCGGATGTCCTCTTTGAAGTCAGTGGTGAAGGACCAGGTAGAATAACTTCCGGTCTGTCTTGTAAGAAGTCCGCCGTGCAGGATAATGTTATCCTTCACAGAAATGCTCAGAGTGTCCCTTCGCTGGGTTGGTCTTTCTCCGGGAAGCATATCTACCTCAAGACCGGTATATGGATCTATACGAAGTGTCTTAAGGTTCCGGGAAGCGCTGACAAAGCCGAAGGCTATCAGCAGCATTTCTCCGCCGCCGGTAAGCTCATATAATGCATCCGGGTACCTGTCGGCGATACTTTCCATGGAACTGATACAGTCCTCCAGACTGTCACGTTTTACTTCTATAAATTCAAGCTCAGTCTCTGGGGATACATGCTTTGCAAACTTTTCAAGACTTCGCATCTTTCTGGTTACCATGGTAACCTTATATCCCAGATACACAACTCTTTTTGGCTTATACTGCAGGAGGCACATAACATTTTCCAGGGCCTCATCAGAGAAAAATTCTACATAAACATCATTCATAGCAATCACTACTCCTGTATCATAAGAATCTACTGCCATCCACCGTCAATTTTCACAATCTCTCCGGTGAAATACTCCGGCATTTCCAAAAGCTTCATTATGGATGTTGCTGCCTCGTCGGCTGACATGATGCAGCCGGCCGGGATTTCCTCTGTAATAGCTTCCAGTTCTTCACTGTTTAAATGGGAATTCATCTGGGTGTCCACAATTCCCAGAGCCACAGCATTTACCTGAATATTGCTGGGAGCCAGCTCCTTGGCAAGTGCTTTGGTAAAGGAATTGACGGCTCCTTTTGTTGCACTGTAGGCAACTTCGCAGGAAGCACCGGTGAGTCCCCATACGGAGGAAACATTTATGATCCTTCCCTTTTTCTCCCTTATCATATCAGGAACGAAGGTATGACAGGTGTTGTAAAGGGAAGTTATATTTGTACTTATTATATGAGACCATTCCTGGGGAGTCATATCTATGAGAAGTCCGGTAATGGAAATGGCGGCATTATTGATTATCACATCTACGCTGCCGGACATATTCCTCAGCTCCTGGACATAATTAATATCGCCGATATCGCCGCCGGAAAGGATATATTCTGCATCAGCTATGGCCTGGCACTCACTCTTTACCTGCTGAAGTCCTTCCATATTACTGTGACAGGTAAGTACTATTTTTTTATATCCGGTCCGGGCTGCCTGCAGGGCAAGACTTCTTCCTACACCTCCGGATGCTCCGGTTATAAGTATTGAATTCATGGTATTCTCCCTGAAATGATTAATCTCTGTATTTATTGATTAGTTTAGCATATATTTTTAATAATTTAAACGTTAAATGATACTCTTGAAATAGTGTAAATGATTTGCTATACTAACTTTTTGAGAGTAGGAGGAAATAGTATGGCTAAGAAAAAGAAACAGAACGCTTTGGGAATATTTTTCTCATTCTTTTTAAAAGCGGTGGTTATAATACTTGGTCTTGTTATACTCGCTATGGGAGCATACCTTATAAGATATGCACTTAAAGAGGATAATGAGCGTAAAGAAGAAAAGAAGATACAGGATTCAGCTCTTTCACAGGTGTCTGATGATGCACTTTTTGAAACAGCTACAGATGCTACAGGAGAGGATGAAGACATTCTGTTTGATACAGAGGGAGATCAGCCGGCAGATGAAGCTTCAACTGAAGGAGAGACTTCCCTTGGACTTGACGCAAAGCTTCTTGTGCTTAATGCAACAGAGACAGCAGGACTTGCGGCAGCCTGGAAAGAGAAATTCACGGCAGCCGGATATACAGATGTTCAGACCGGTAACTATTACGGCGGTCCATTAGACAGCTCACGTATCGTAGTTACTGAAGAGGGCAAGGGTGCAGAACTGAACAGTGTGCTTGAGAATGTAACAATAGAATACGGAAACGGAGAGGATATAGAATGTGACGTTTCAAAAGAAGGCGTCAAGGCTATTATAGTCATCGGAAATTCAAATGATATAGTTTCTCAGTAGGAAATTCCTTAACAATTTTGTAATATGTTTGGTGAAACTATCACAAAAGAAATCAAGAAAAGACGGTTTTAAATCGTCTTTTTTTGTCTATATTTCATAGAAGCAGATAGTCAATGGTCAATATAAACAAAAGTTTTTTGAATTATTTATGCAAGACAGATATAGTTTAAAAACTGAAAAAGTATTATTATAGACAAGGTTGAATTGAAAATTAAAAGCTATGTGCTATTAGGAGGATATGAAAAATGGCAGGATTACAGCTAAAAAACATCTACAAGATTTATCCTAACGGATTCAACGCTGTTAAGGATTTCAATCTTGAAATCGAGGATAAGGAGTTTGTTATCTTCGTAGGACCTTCAGGTTGTGGTAAGTCAACAACTCTTAGAATGATTGCCGGACTTGAGGATATCAGCTCAGGTGAGCTCTGGATCGGTGACAAGCTTTGTAACGATATCGAGCCTAAGGACAGAGATATTGCGATGGTATTCCAGAACTACGCTCTGTATCCTCATATGTCAGTTTATGAGAACATGGCATTTGGTCTTAGACTGAGAAAGGTTCCAAAGGAGAAGATTGATAAGCAGGTTCATGAAGCTGCTAAGATTCTTGAAATCGAGCACCTTCTTGATCGTAAGCCAAAGGCTCTTTCAGGAGGTCAGAGACAGAGAGTTG
>CADBMW010000037.1 GCA_902795855.1 uncultured Lachnospiraceae bacterium | reverse complement strand
GATTTCTTCAAGCTTTCCAATTCTATCACTACCCGAATCAACTTCCTTTGATGGGTATTCCGAACCATCAGGCATTATCAGACTCACCTTTTCTGATACATTCTGATCATCTGATCCAGCTTTTTTTGCCGGTCTGATATGCCTTGGAATTCTTTTTATTGTATATAACTGCTCATAATCTCCTCTTCCCTCGGAAAATGTAAGTTCGACAAAGGGCTCAACATCTATTCCAATATACTGGCTCTGCAGCATTAATCCTTCTTTTTTATTTGTAGTAGAACTAGCTTCTCCATAAAGAGCAAAAACAATTGCATCAAAAATAGTTGTCTTTCCAGCACCTGTATCTCCGGTGATAAGAAATATATTCTGTTCAGGTTTTGTAAAATCTATAACTGTCTTTTTTCCATAAGATCCAAACGCCTGCATGGTAAGTGTAATAGGTCTCATATCCAATCCTCCCTATTATGCATTATTGACATCATTTATAACATCACGTAACAATTCCTTTTCTTCATCTGTTAAGTCCGGAAGAAATGCATTACAAAGTTCATACGGGTTCAAAGCTTCATCAGGATTAAACTCAGCATTATAATCAATTTTTCTTTCTATATCACGCCTGATTTCAAGAAGATTCGGAAACTCATGTCTTATTCTGTCCTGCATATCTATAACATCCAAATCTTCTTTGTCTGTGATAATGATAGTCACATAATCATCGCATCCCATTTTTAGGATTTCCGAAAGAGTCCCTGATATTATTCTAACCTTTCTCAAAGGGTTTAAAGGAAGAACTTCTGTCTTGACATTCCCCTTCTCCTTCATTTCCACTACTATTATACCTTTTGATTGTTCTGCCTCGCTGACAGAGCATGCAAGAGGCGTACCGGAATATCTATAAAACTCACTTCCAACTTTCATAGGTTTATGAATATGACCAAGTGCTGCATAATCAAATGGCTGGAGTACATCTGCCTTTACACAATCAATATTTCCTACAGTTACTATCTCTGATTCCATACGATCTATATCGTCAGCATTTTTACCAACAGGAAGATAAAACTGATGACTTACAAATATATTTCTCTCACTCTCATCGATATTTTCTCTTTCTACTAATTTATGAAGAGCTTCATCATAAGTAAAGTTATTTCCTTTTTCATCTACTCCTGTAATTTCTTTAATCATAGAAGGTTTAACAAATGGCAACAGATAGAAATTAACATTACCATAGGAGTCCACCATAGTTACCTTCTCGATATATTCATCCTTGGTCTGAGGTGGCTGTCCTATCATATATATGCTGCGATTCTTAAGAATATTTCTAAACACGTTTACTCTTGGTGCACTGTCATGATTTCCGCTTATCATCATGATTGTCGCATTTGGAATAGCACTTGTAAGCGCAGAAATAAAATCATCAAAAAGAGTAACCGCCTCTGCAGAAGGAACAGCTTTATCATAAATATCTCCTGCTATTACAACAGCATCCGGATTTTCACTCTTTGCATATTCTACTATCTGATCAAATATATACTTTTGATCCTCTGACAGATCTTTGTTAAATAGTTTCAGACCTATATGAAGGTCTGATAAATGAAAGAATTTCATATCACCCCACCTTTCTATATGTGTAACAAATATATGGTCTTAAATCTCTCTCTTCATCTCCAAATATACATATGCATTTGCTTCAGCATCGCTCCAGGCTCTATGAGCATCTGTATGTTCGATTTTATAATAAGCTGTTAAGTTAGAAAGTGTAATTTTATCCCAACCATTTTTCTCTTTCAGTTTCTTTGCAAGCGTTTTTGTATCATAGAATGAGTTTTCAAAACTTATACCAGCACGTTTTGCTGCTCTTGATATGTGTGGTATATCGCATCCTTTAATATTATGTCCTAAAAGGATTTCGTCTCCTACAAACTCCTTAAACTTCTTTATTACTTCTGCTACAGGAGGCTCATTTGCAACCATTTCGTTAGTTATATGTGTCAGTCTTGCAATTCTTGGTATAATGTCTCTTCCTGGATTTGCCAGCATATCAAATTTGTCAACTATTTCTCCATTGACAACCTTAACAGCACCAATCTCTATTATTTCAGATTCAGCATCACCATTATTTATTCCTGCCGTTCCTGTATGTTCTATATCAAATGCAATAAACGAATCAAAATCAGCATTTGTTAGTTCCTGCATAGCTTTTGGCATTCCGTCTTCTATTAGTTCATAATCCATTTCAGAAACATCAAGTTGAGTCATCAACTGTAAAAACTGTCTCTCTGTACCAAAGATTTTTAAAACTTTATATCCTACAGTCTGTTCTTCATCCTCAACAACTGATATAGCTTCCTCATCTATATCTGCAGACGCAAGTTCAATGAACTGTTCAGCCCCATCAAGAGAAAGTTTGTCAAAGTAAAAACCTAATAACGCACCTTTGTTTTTTCCGCCGATTTTCTGAATAGTATCAAAAGCATAAGATGCATCTTGAACTTTCTGATCAATATCTT
>CADBMW010000036.1 GCA_902795855.1 uncultured Lachnospiraceae bacterium | reverse complement strand
TAGTGGCGGGAACCATAGTGGCGGCTCTTGGAGAAGGCTGTATTTATGTATTCGAGCAGATTATATCTGGAAGAAAATCTCCTGATGATGTGGAATGGGTAAAGAAATCCATGGAGTCAGAGCTTGGTAAAAGAATAATGACCAGACTGAATCCTATAATTGCTGAGATTCAGACCAAGGGGGCTGAGAAGAAGCTTTCAACCAAAGATATAGTATTTATTATCCTTAAAAATATAAAGTAATACAAAATAATGTATATCCTCGTGTTGCTGAATCAGATATTTTCTGATAGAATGATTTTGTCACTAAAATAGCAATATGGGGGTATATTTTTATGAAGAAAATTTTAAGCATAGTGTTACTTGTCCTATGTATGGCACTTATCTCCGGTTGTATGAGATTTAATACTACAATCGATATTAAGAGCAACGGAAAGGCTGATCTTTCCATGCTTTATGCCGTTCAGAAAACTGAAGGAGAGGATTCAGGTTCCTCAGAGGATTATGACAGTCAGAAAAAAGAAATGGAAAAGGCAGGCTGGAGTGTAGAAGACTACAATGAAGATGGTTACGTTGGATTAAAGTGTACTATGAAAAATGTAGACATTAAAGACGTAGCTGAAGAGGTAGGCACTTCAAACGCAAGCGTTGGAAATGAAGAAAGTCCGATAAAACTTACAAAGGATGGACTTGTATATAATTTTGACTGGGATTATAACAGTGGATCAAATGATGATTCATCTAGTGATGATTCATCTGGTGAGAATTCGGCTGACGAAATGCAGCAGTATGCTGATGCTATCAAAAATGCAGGTGGATATATGACCTTTACACTTAAGGTTCCTGTAAAAGCTAAGTCAAGCAATGCAACTAATGTTTTAGATAATGGAAAGACTCTTGAGTGGGATCTGCTTTCATTAAAGCAGGGCGAAGGAATACATGCGCAGTTTATGCTTATAAATATTCCACTTATAATTGCAATTATCCTTGCAGTTATACTTGTTATAATAGTTGTTGTAATCATAATAGTTACACAGACTTCTAAGAAAAAGAATGCTGCATTCCCACAGGGACAGCAGTTTGGTCAGCCACAGCAGTTTGGGGCACAGTCAGGAAACTTCGGTGCACAGCCACAGCAGCCGACAGGAGATTTTGGTCAGCAACCACAGCAACCACAGCAGGCAGCTCCAGATTTCGGCCAGCAGGTACAGCAGCCACAACAGGCAGCTCCAGATTTCGGCCAGCAGGTACAGCAGCCACAACAGGCAGCTCCAGATTTCGGCCAGCAGCCACAGCAGCCAGTACAGCAGGCTTCAGAGTTTGTTCAGGATACACCAGTTCAGCCTCAGATGTCGCAGCAGTTCCAGGATACATTTGAACAGCCATATCTTCCTGAGCAGCCATATGCAACACCTGTAGAACAGCCATATCTTACACCTGATCAGAATGATAATATGTAAGAAGTAAAGATAATAAACCCCGCCTGTTCTTTTTGGCGGGGGATTATCTTGAGTCAGAAAGAATTATAGATTGTAGAAAAAGGAGAATAAGACTATGCCATTTATAGATTCAAAGATTTCCATCAAAGTAAGTGATGAGAAAAAGGAAGTGATCAAAGCAAGACTTGCCGAAGCAGCAGCTCTTATCGGAAAGTCAGAAAGATATGTAATGATCGGTTTTGATGATGATTACTGTTTATACTTTGCAGGAAAGAAAATGGAGAAGGCTGTATATGTTTCAGTTGATATATATGGTGCAAGCATTCCTTCTGCAAGTGATTCCATGACAGCGATGATCTGTGAAATATATGAGGAGGAGCTTGGTATTCCTGCTGACAGCATATATGTTGATTACAGAGCAACCACTGATTGGGGATGGAACGGTGGTAACTTTTAACATGGCTGGGAAATGTTAAAAAAATACATTGTAAATGATTGACAAAATTGCTATAATACGTTGATGTATTTAATCGGGATGTGGCTCAGGTTGGTAGAGCGCCACATTAGGGATGTGGAGGTCGCAGGTTCAAGTCCTGTCATTCCGATTCTAACTTTGAAACCTGCAGAAGTCATTTTTGCAGGTTTTAAATCGTAAAGGGGGCTAATATGGAAAAAGTAAAAAATATACTTATCATAGTACTGATAATTATCATTCTGCTTGCTTTATCATTTTTCATAGGAACCAGGATTGGAAAAAAGAATGCCGGTGATACACTGGAGCTTCCTTCCGGTGAAACTGTGGAAACAGAACAGACGGTTCTTAACGAAGAGGTTACGGTTGATAATGCAACCATTGAAGAGATAGTAATGCCGGCCAGCGAGATGGTTACCTACAAGTATTATTATACTGACGCAGGTACCTATGAGAAAAACAAGAAGTTCGGCGACAGCGATGTTACTATACCTTTTACAACTGATAAAACTGTTTATACATATTCCGGAACCATCAATGCCGGCATAGATACAAGTGATATTACCTATGATATAGACAGTGAAAAGAAAAAAATCATAGTACATCTTCCTGCTCCGAAGATCATTTCTCAGGAACTGGATGAGAACTCCTTCCAGTCCTATGATGTGAAGAATTCTATATTCACAAGCTCTGATCTGAAGGATTATTCCGATTTCACTTCTGAACTTAAGTCTAAGGAAGCTGACAAGCTGAATGATAATGAAGCCTTCTGGAAGGAACTCAGGGAGAATACCGAGAAGGTTGTTTCAGGACTGATGTCAGCTGATGGAAGACTTGATGAGTATAATATAACCTTTGACTGGGATTCTGAGAAGAAATAGAACAGGCGAAGAATAAATAAAATAAAAAAAACTATATAAACAAAACAATTTAAGAAATAAGTACCGAGGATTAAAATGAAGATTTACAACACTTTAACAAGACGAAAAGAAGAATTTGAACCTATAACACCGGGTAAGGTAGGAATCTATGTGTGCGGACCTACTGTATATGATTTTATACATATCGGAAACGCACGTCCTATGATAGTATTTGATACCCTTCGCAGATATCTGGAGCATAAGGGGTATGAGGTTAACTATGTTACTAATTTTACTGACATAGACGACAAGATAATCAACCGCTCCATAGAAGAAGGAATTCCTGCCAGTGAAGTGTCTGAGAAATATATCGCTGAATGTAAGAAGGATATGGAAGCTCTTAATGTGCGTCCTGCCACTGTGCATCCTCAGGCAACAAAAGAAATACCGGAAATGCTTGAAATGGTTCAGACTCTTATAGATAAAGGTCATGCTTATGAGAAAAATGGTACTGTATATTTCAAGGTCAGAAGCTTTAAGCCATATGGAAAGCTTTCTCATAAGAACATAGATGATCTGGAATCCGGACATAGAGCTGAAGCTCATGCTCTTAAGGTTTCGGGAGAGGATGAGAAGGAGGACAGTCTTGATTTCGTTCTTTGGAAGCCTAAGAAGGAAGGAGAGCCTTTCTGGAAATCACCTTGGAGTGAAGGCCGTCCCGGATGGCATCTGGAATGTTCATGTATGTCTAAGAAATATATCGGTGAAACTCTGGATATTCATGCCGGTGGTGAGGATCTGATATTCCCTCATCATGAAAATGAGATAGCTCAGAGTGAGGCTGCCAGCGGAGCTGAATTTGCCCGCTACTGGATGCATAATGCATTCCTTAGGATCAATGGCGACAAAATGTCAAAGTCTCTTGGTAATTTTTTTACAGTAAGAGATATATGCAAGCAGTATGATCCTCAGGTTGTAAGATTCTTCATGCTTTCAGCCCAGTACAGAACTCCTCTTAATTTCTCAAAGGAGCTGGTGGAGGATTCAGCTAAGGGACTTGAAAGAATCCTTAACGGAGCAGAAAAGCTGAAGAGTATAGAAGAAAAGAAAAATGGAAGATTCATCACTGATGCCGAGCAGAAGATACTTGAGGAAGAAGTTCCTAAGTTCATTGAAAGATTCGATGAGGCAATGGATGATGATCTGAATACATCAGATGCTATTTCCATTATCTTTGAACTGATCAGATTTACTAATGCCAACACTGATGAAAAATCTTCAAGCGATTTTGCAGGATGCCTGTACAGAGTTCTTTTTGAACTTTGCGATAAGGTTCTGGGAATACATATAGAGAAAAAGGCTGATGAAATAGACAGCTCAGAGGTTGAAAGAATTGAAGCGCTTATAGCTGAAAGAACCGCTGCAAAGAAGGAAAAGAATTTCGCAAGAGCTGATGAGATCAGAGCGCAGCTCCTTGAAGAAGGAATTATTCTTGAGGATACAAGAGAGGGAGTTAAGTGGAAAAAAGCGTAGAAGCGGAAGCCTTGGATATGTTAACTGCCGGAAATATGTCAGAGCATGAGGTTTCATCAAGATACTCGGCTCTTTCATTGGCATTTATCGGTGACAGCATTTATGACCTGAAGGTTAAAACATTTTTCGTAAAAAGGTCAAATGCAAAGGTGGAAAGCTATCATAAAAAGGTGTCTTCTGTGGTTTCTGCAGATTCACAATCAAGATTCATTGAGAGCATTCTTGATGAACTGAGGGAGGATGAACTTGCCGTATACAAAAGGGCGCGAAATTCATCTCCTCATACAAAGGCAAAAAATGCTACTTTAGGGGATTATTTAAAGGCAACAGGCTTTGAAGCACTTCTGGGTTATCTTTATTTATCCGGACAAAGTGAAAGACTGGATGAGCTTGTGGTCAGGTCACTTCAGTTTCACGAAGTAATATGATGAAACATTAGATTAAAATAAGAATAAGGTAAAACTATTATGGGATACGAAATTTTTGGAAATGACGTAACAGAGCTTCACAGTGAGCCGGACAGAAAAGCTCCTGTAACCGAGACTCAGGATGTTTCGACAAACCGTCTTGAGGGAAGAAATTCTATACTCGAAGCAATTAAAGCTGGAAGAACTATAGATAAGATCTATATTCAGGATGGACTGAGAGACGGAAGCATATCGACTATTCTTTCCAAGCTGAAGGGCTCAGGCACCTCCATTTCCTTTGTAAAAAAACAGAAGCTTGATTCAATGTCTGAAACAGGACATCATCAGGGGGTAATTGCTCAGACTACATCATATGAATATTCTGAGATAGATGATATATTTGAACTGGCAAAAAGCAGAAAAGAGCCACCGTTTATTATCATTCTTGATGAGATAGAGGATCCTCATAATCTTGGGGCTATCATAAGAACGGCAAATATCTGTGGGGCTCATGGAGTTATCATTCCTAAACACCGGGCTACCGGACTTACTGCAACAGTAGTTCGTGCTTCGGCCGGAGCGGTGAATTTTACTCCTGTTGTTAAGGTAACTAATATTTCAAAAACAATAGAAGAACTGAAACTCAGAGGACTCTGGTTTGCATGTGCCGATATGGGTGGAGAGGTTATGTATAATTGTAATCTTACCGGTGCCATCGGCCTTGTTATAGGAAATGAGGGCTCAGGGGTTTCAAGACTTGTAAAGGAAAAATGTGATTATATCGTTTCTATTCCTATGATGGGACAGATAGAATCACTTAATGCATCGGTTGCTGCCGGTGTTCTTGCATATGAGATAGTCAGACAGAGGATTAAAAAATGACTAAATATGAAAAACTTCCAGATGAACTAATACTGGAACTTATATCCAAAGGGGATGAGGATGCAGAGGAGTATCTGCTTATAAAATATATGCCCCTTGTAAAAAGTGAAACAAGATTCCTGTTTCTTGTAGGTGCAGAAACAGAGGATCTGGCTCAGGAGGGAATGATTGGTCTCTTCATGGCCATAAGAGATTTTAAGAATGATGGAAAAACCTCCTTCCATACATTTGCTACTGTATGCGTGAGAAATAGAATTCATTCTGCTATAAGTGCTGCAAACAGGCAGAAACATCTTCCTCTTAATAATGCAGTTTCTCTTTATTACAACGATAATGATGACAGTGAGGAGAAAAGCATCCTGGACGAGGATGATACCTACAATCCTGAAAAGATAGTTCTGAGGCATGAAAAGATAGAACAAATGTACGAGCAGCTGGATATGAAACTGAGCGCCACTGAAAAGGTTGTTACCAAGCTTTATCTTCAGGGACTCTCCAGAAGAGAGATAGCAGCAGAACTTGGTAAAAGTGAAAAGTCAATAGATAATGCGCTGAACAGAGTACATAATAAACTTAAAAAGTAACCGATCAGCATTTTGGTTCACGAAACAACTTGACAGAAACCAATCTTTCAAGTAAGATATATGATTGTGTATACTACACAGCATATGTGCTGTTATAGCTCAGTAGGTAGAGCGCAACATCGGTAATGTTGAGGTCACGGGTTCGATTCCCGTTAGCAGCTTATTAACCCCAACACTTGAAAAGGTAGTTGGGGTTGTTTTGTTATAAGGTTAGTTCATAAATACAGGAGAGGATGAATGAAATTAAAAAATAAGATTTTACTTGTTTTATCAGTTTTATGTGTTTTGATTGCAGCTACAGCAACTACCTCAAGAGTTCATGCTGAAGATGCAACTATAACCATAATTCTGACTCCAAATGGTAATGTTAAGGCAGGAGAAACTGTTACAGCCGATATTATAGTAAGTGGAGACAGTATAGCCAATTATACTATAGGTCTGGATTATTCCTCCGGCATACTCCAGTATAATTCCGGAGCTGAGAATACCGGTTATATAGATATAAACGGAACAGGCCCAACCACACTGACATATTCATTTACAGCACTGGCTGATGGACGTGCCACCATTTCCACCAGAGGAAACAATGTATATGATGCCCAGGGAAATATGCTCAGTATAGCTCATGCAAGTGCAGCCATAATTGTTGGTGAAGAAACTGAAGAAGCCCAGGCGGACGATGGTGTTATAAACATCGCAAATGATAAATATACTCTTGTAAATGAGTACCAGCTGCCAAAACAGCCGGAGGGTTATAAATTATCATCTGTAAACTACAATGGAAAAGAGATTTATGCTTATCAGGCGCCTGATCAGAAGCTTAAGGTTGTGTGTCTTCAGAATGCTGATGGTGAGCAGAAGTGGTTTGTTTTTGACGAAGATAAGCAGGCTTTTTCACCTTTCATTGAATATAGCCTTGAGGGTGTAAAGTATATAATAATAAATAAGCCTGATGATGTGAAGCTTCCGGATGGTTTTGAGGAGAGTAATCTTACTCTGAACAATATGCAGTTTACAGCATATACAGATTCAACAGATTCCGGTATCTATCTTATCTATGCCATAAATCAGCGTGGTGATTCAGGACTGTATTATTACGATACAGATGAGGGCAGCTTTACAAAGTATGAAACCTTCAAGAAGGTAGTGGATGTTGCAACTGCAAATACAGCTGAAGAAATTAAAAGTACCATGGAAAAGGAAAGTGCTGAAACTACTACTGAGGTGGTACAGAAAGCAACACCTCTTATAGCAGATGATGAAAAGGAGAGTTCTGATGAGGAGGAAGGCCTGGTAAGCAGAGATACTCTGAAGAATCTTCTGACTATGATGATAGTCCTTTTCGTAATAATGTGTATCGTAGTTATCATTCTTGTCATCAAAAACGGAAGTCTCCAGAATCAGATATATGGCGATGAAATGGATGAAGATGAGGATGAAGAGGACCTGGTAGCCAGAGCTAAAAAGGATGCCAGAAAGAAATCAGAAGAAGAGGAAAAACAGAAAGAGGAAGAAAAACCTCATATCAGCAGAAATAAAGGCTATGCTGTAAATGAGGATACAGGAGAAATCCTTATAGAAGAGGCTGAGGACAATAATTCAAGTGTAAATGTTCCACCCGCTCAGGATAATAAGAAGTCCAAGATCAAGGATGAAATGGAAAAGAAACCATTTGGAATCGATTCAGCATTCAGTGTTGCTGTAGGTGATGAGATACCTCAGGGTGAGAATGTATATCATGATCCGGAGCCTGAAGGTGATGTGGTTCCTCAGGAGACAGTTGAAAAAATCAGACGTGAAAAGACAGAAGCCTATGAAGAGGAAAACTTAAAGGCTGAAAGCTCTTCCGGTGCTGATGGAATGATAGATTCTGCTTTTGTACAGGATGATGATCCTGAGAAGACAAAGGCTGATACAAAAGAAATCGAGAGAAAAGAGCTTGTGGATGCATTCTTTGCTGATGATGAAGCTGAGTCAAAGAAAAAGAAAAACCGCAAGAACAGACGAAACAGAAAGAATAGAAATAAAGCCAAGAATAATAATGAGGCAGCAGCTAATTCGGCTGTTAAGACAAAGGCAGAAGTAAAGCCTGAGACTAAGGCTGATGAAAAAGTAGAAGAAAAGACTGAGGCTAAGTCTGATGCTAAGATGGCTAAAAAAGAAACTAAGGAAAAGAAACCTGAAAAGGAACCTCAGAAGGTTGCCCTTCCGGGAGAGCTTTTAGAGGAGGAAGAGTAATATCATGAGTGAAGAAACAGTTTCAAAGAATTTTATAGAAAATATCATAGATAAGGATCTTGAAGAAGGAACATATTCCAAGATAGTTACCAGGTTCCCACCTGAACCTAATGGATACCTTCATATAGGTCATGCCAAGTCTATACTTCTTAATTATGGTATAGCTAAAAAATACGGCGGCAAATTCAATTTCAGATTTGATGATACAAATCCTACAAAGGAAGATGAAGAATACGTTGCTTCCATAATTGAAGATATCAAGTGGCTGGGAGCTGACTTCAACGATGAGATATTATATGCTTCCAACTATTTCGATAAGATGTATGAGGTCGCTATTAAGCTTATCAAAAAGGGAAAGGCTTATGTTGATGATCTGTCTGCTGATGAGATAAGGGAGTACAGAGGTACTCTTACTGAGCCCGGCAAGAACAGCCCATACAGAGAAAGAACTGTAGAAGAGAATCTGAAGCTTTTTGAAGAAATGAAGGATGGCGTTTATCCTGATGGTTCAAAGGTGCTTCGTGCAAAGATTGATATGGCTTCACCTAATATCAATATGCGTGACCCTATCATTTATCGTATAGCAAGAATGACTCATCACAATACAGGTGACAAGTGGGTTATCTATCCTATGTATGATTTTGCTCATCCATTGGAGGATGCTTTCGAAGGAATCACCCATTCACTCTGTACCCTTGAGTTTGAGGATCACAGACCTCTTTATAACTGGGTTGTTGAAGAGGCTGAATTTGAGAATCCACCAAAGCAGATCGAGTTTGCAAAGCTTTATCTTACAAATGTTGTAACAGGTAAGAGATATATCAAGAAGCTGGTTGAGGATGGAGTTGTAGATGGATGGGATGATCCCCGCCTTGTATCTCTGGCTGCTCTCAGAAGAAGAGGATTCACACCAGACTCTATCAGAACCTTTATGGAGATGGTGGGTATATCCAAATCCCAGAGCTCATGTGACTATGCGATGCTTGAGTACTGCATAAGAGAGGATCTTAAGCCTAAGGCTCCAAGATATATGGGAGTTCTCAGACCTCTTAAGCTTATAATCGATAACTATCCTGAAGATATGACAGAAGAGTTTGAGCTGGAAAACAATCAGGATAATCCTGATTCCGGAAGTCG
>CADBMW010000035.1 GCA_902795855.1 uncultured Lachnospiraceae bacterium | reverse complement strand
GTTGCAGATTCATATGTTGATAAGGAGTTCGGAACAGGCTGCGTTAAGATTACACCTGCTCATGACCCTAACGATTTTGAGGTTGGAAAGCGTCATAATCTGGAAGAGATCAATATCATGAATGATGATGCAACCATAAACTGCCCGGGAACAAGATATCACGGAATGGACAGATATGAGGCTCGTAAGGCAGTTCTTGAGGATCTTGAAGCTCAGGGTCTTATGGTAAAGGTTGTTCCTCATACACACATGGTTGGTACCCACGACAGATGTGGTACTACAGTTGAGCCGCTGGTTAAGCCTCAGTGGTTTGTAAAAATGAGTGATATGGCAATTCCTGCTAAGAAGGCAGTTGAAAATGGAGAAATCAAGCTTGTTCCTGAAAGAATGAACAAGATTTATTATAACTGGCTGGATAATATCCGTGACTGGTGTATTTCCAGACAGCTCTGGTGGGGACACAGAATCCCGGCATGGTACTGCCAGGACTGTGGAGAAGTCATGGTTGAGAAGGAAGCTCCATGTCAGTGTTCAAAATGTCAGAGCAAGAATCTGAAGCAGGACGAGGATACTCTTGATACCTGGTTCTCATCAGCTCTCTGGCCATTTTCAACAGTTGGCTGGCCAAACACTGATTCAGAGGATTACAAATACTTCTTCCCAACAGATGTACTGGTAACAGGATACGATATCATTTTCTTCTGGGTAATCCGTATGGTATTCTCATCCCTTGAACAGACCGGAAAGATTCCATTCCACACAGTACTCTTCCATGGACTTATCAGAGATGATAAGGGAAGAAAGATGAGTAAATCTCTTGGAAATGGTATAGATCCGCTGGAAGTTATAGATAAATACGGCGCTGATGCCCTGAGATTCACACTTATCACAGGAAACTCTCCTGGAAATGATATGCGTTTCTATTGGGAGAGAGTTGAGGCAAGCCGTAACTTTGCAAATAAGATATGGAATGCTTCAAGATTCATTCTTATGAATATGGATAAGGCTGCTGAGGAAGGACTTAGTGCGGATGCCATAAAGGCTGTTACACTGGATGACCTGACAATGGCAGACAAGTGGATCATTGCCAAGGCAAATGCCCTGGTTCGTGACGTTACTGACAATATGGAAAAATATGAGCTGGGCATTGCAGCTGATAAGATATACAGCTTCCTTTGGGAAGAATTCTGTGACTGGTATATTGAGATGGTTAAGCCAAGACTCTGGGCTGAAAATGATTCAACCAAGGCAGCAGCACTCTGGACATTAAAAGAGGTTCTGAGTATCGGCCTTAAGCTTCTTCATCCATATATGCCATTTGTAACAGAAGAGATATTCTGTACACTTACAGATGAAGAATCCATCATGATATCTGACTGGCCTGTATATGATGAGGCAAGAGTTTTTGCAACAGAGGCAGAGAACGTTGACATCATCAAGGATGCGGTTCGTGCCATAAGAACAGTAAGAACTGATATGAACGTACCACCTTCAAAGAAGGCAGGAGTATTTGTTGTATCAGATAAGCCTGAAATCCGTAAGGTATTTGAAGACAGTCTTTCATTCTTCGGAACTCTGGGCTACGCAAGTGAGGTTCATGTTCAGGAGGACAAAGCAGGTATAGCGGAGGATGCTGTATCCGCTGTCATCCACAATGCAGTTATCTATATTCCATTTGCTGAGCTTGTGGATATTGAGAAAGAGCTTGAGAGACTTGATAAGGAAAAGAAGAGACTCGAGGGTGAGATAAAGAGAGGTGAAGGAATGCTCAGCAATCCGAACTTCGTAAATAAAGCCCCTGAGGACAAGGTAAATGCCGAGAAGGAAAAGCTTGCTAAATATAAAGAAACATATACTCAGGTTTGCGAAAGAATTGATTCATTAAAGAAGTAATCTGTGAGGGTTCTATGAATAACCAGAGACAGTTAAAAAGTAAGATAACATTTATAATATTTATTCCTATAGCCATGGCGCTTATTCTGGAATGTGTTGTGATATACGAAAATGGATTTGAGAGCAGGGTGGGAATCCTCAGCCTGATTCTCTTTACCATTTACGTTATATTTACGGTTATACTTTATTTCAGACTTATGCCAGCTATAAGCAGCGTCATAGTGGATTATTCTCTGGAACAGGGAAAGATTCAGAAGGAGCTGATGCAGGAGCTTGAGATTCCATATGCCATGCTGGATACCACCGGCCATATTATGTGGGCAAATCATGAGTTCCATAATATTATAGGTGTTTCAAATGACAAAAGAATAAAGAAGTCGCTGGATGCATACTTCCCTCAGCTTACTCCTGAGATAATAAGTGATGAAGATGAGATGGAGACCAGCATCGAATATCAGGACAGAATATATAAGGTTTCTGTGAAGAAGTTGGATCTGTCCAGAGTATTTCAGCCAAATACCAAGGAAAGTGTAAAGGAAGATATAGTCCTTGCACTTTATCTGTTTGATGAAACCGAGCTTATCAGATATAAGCAGGAAACCATAGACCAGAGACTTTATGCAGGTCTTATCTATCTGGATAACTACGATGAGGTTATGGATTCTCTGGAGGACGTAAAGCACTCCATACTTACAGCGCTTATTGAAAGAAAGATAAATATGTATCTAAATAACATAGACGCCATAGTTAAGCATATAGAGAATGATAAATATTTCTTCGTATTCAGACAGAAGTATCTGCAGACTCTGAGAGATGATAAATTCTCTCTTCTGGATGATGTAAAAAATATAAATGTTGGAAATGAAATATCCATGACACTCAGTATCGGCGTGGGTGCAGATGGAAATCAGGAGAACAACAGTTTCGTTGAAGCCTATGATAATGCCAGAACAGCCATAGGTATGGCCATGGGTCGAGGCGGTGACCAGGCTGCTGTTAAGCAGGGTGATCAGGTTACCTATTACGGCGGAAAGAGTGCGGGACAGGAGAAGAGCACCCGTGTTAAGGCCCGTGTTAAGGCTCAGGCATTTGAAGAACTTCTTGTCAGCAAGGAAAAGGTTATCATCATGGCTCATAAGAGACCTGATGCAGATGCCTTCGGTTCTGCAGTGGGTATTTATCGAATGGTTACCAGTCTTGGAAAGAAGGCTTATATAGTACTGAATGAGATAACCGATGCCATAAAGCCGGTTTATAATACATTTAAGGTAGGAAATGCCTACGACAATGTATTTATAACAAGTACGCAGGCAGTGTCTGAGGTGAATCAGGATACTGTGGTAGTTGTATGTGATGTAAACAGACCAAGCATGACTGAGTGTGAGGAGCTGCTGAGTCTGGTTCCTACGGTGGTAGTATTTGATCACCACAGACAGTCCAATGAAGCTATAACAGGAGCAACTCTTTCATATATAGAGCCATTTGCTTCATCAGCCTGTGAGATGATCGCTGAAATGTATCAGTACATATCCAGAAATCCTCGTCTTAAGAGTCAGGAGGCAGACGCCATGTATGCCGGTATCCTTATAGATACTGACAATTTCCTGAACAAGACAGGTGTCAGAACCTTTGAAGCTGCTTCTTATCTCAGAAAGAGCGGCGCTGACGTAACCAGAGTAAGAATGATGTTCAGAAGTTCCATGCTGGAAATGAAGGAGAGAGCAAAGGGTATCAGCAATGCCACGGTCTACATGGATCATTTTGCTTTATCCTATGTGGAGCCTGATGCTAATATGGAGGATGCTCCTACAGTAGCAGTTGCCAAGACTGCAAATGAGCTTCTGAATGTGGATAATATAAAAGCAGCATTTGTTGTTACCGAGGCAGACGATGGCGTGCTTTATGTATCTGCCCGATCTATAGGAGATGTGAATGTCCAGCTGGTGATGGAACGCTTCAATGGTGGCGGCCATGCCAATATAGCCGGAGTTCAGCTTAAGGATAAATCTAAAGATGAATTCTTCGAAGAGCTTAAAGCTGTTCTTAAAGAAATGTACGAAAACGGAGAATTATAGAAAGGCATAAGAAATGAAAATTATACTTATACAGGATGTTAAATCACTTGGAAAAAAAGGCGACATAGTAGAGGTTAACCAGGGCTATGCCCGTAACTTCGTGCTTCCTAAGAAGCTGGGAGTTGAGGCTACACCGGAGAATCTCAATGATCTGAAACTGAAAAATCAGAATGATGAAAAGATAGCAGCAGAAAATCTGGCAGAGGCAGAGAGAATCAAGGCAGATCTGGCTGATAAGAAGGTTACTGTGGAAATGAAGGTGGGAGCAAATGGCAAAACCTTCGGTTCTGTTTCCTCAAAGGAAGTGGCTGAGCTTATCAAGAAGCAGCTGGGTTATGATATAGATAAAAAGAAGATAGTTATTTCCGAGCCTGTTAAGGCTTTAGGTGGCTATAATGTAAAGATCAAGCTTCATCAGAAGGTTACTGCTGAGATAATGCTGGATGTTGTAGAACAGAAATAGATTGATTGGAGATATTTATGGCAGAGGAAAAAACTATAAAGCGAATACCTCCGCATGATATAAGCGCTGAAAGAAGTGTGATAGGCTCCATGCTTATGGACAGAGATGCAATATCCGAGGTAAGCGCGATTCTCTTAAAGGAAGACTTTTATAATACCCAATACGGGATAATATACGAAGCAATGGTGGAACTCTATAATGAGGGAAAGCCGGTAGATGAGGTAATCCTGGGACAAAAGCTAAGAGAAAAAGGAGCTCCTGAGGAAATCTGCAGTCTTGGATTTCTGGGAGAAATTCTGGCAAATGTTCCTACGGCAGCATTTGCAAAGGATTATGCAGGGATTGTAAAGGACAAATCCTATCTTAGAAAGCTGATAAAGCTGTCAGATGGAATCACCGCCAGATCCTATGAAGGAGCAGACCCGGTGGATACCATTATGGAAAATGCAGAATCCGAAATCTTTAAGCTTATGCAGAAGAGAACCGGATCCACAGATTTCCAGCCTATAAGAAGCATCGTGGTAGATGTAATAGGGGAGATAGAAGCTGCGGCTCTAAACAAGGGAAAGATAAATGGTCTGAGAACCGGATTTACTGATCTGGATAATATGCTGACAGGACTTCACGGAGGCGAGCTCATACTTGTGGCAGCCCGACCTGCCATGGGTAAGACAGCATTTGTCCTGAATATAGCTCATCATGTTGCAACGAGAGAAAGGGTTCCTGTTGTAATGTTTTCATTGGAAATGAGCCGGGAACAGCTGGTTACAAGACTTGTGGCAGTGGATTCCATGGTTGAAGCCAGAAGCCTGAAGACCGGTGATATATCGGACAGTGACTGGACCAAGATCATACAGAGTGCTGATGATCTGGCAGGAGTGGATGTGTTTATAGATGATAATTCATCCATAACCATGGCAGAGCTCAGGACAAAATGCAGAAAGCTGAAGCAGACAGAGGGAATCGGTCTTATCATAATCGACTACCTGCAGCTTATGAGCTCCAGTGAAAAGGTAGAATCCAGACAGCTCTTTATTTCGGAAGTATCAAGATCCCTTAAGGCACTGGCAAGAGAACTGAATGTTCCTGTCGTTGCATTGTCACAGCTGAACAGAGCAGTAGACTCCAGACCGGATCACCGGCCTGTGCTGGCTGACCTGAGAGAATCAGGAGCCATAGAGCAGGATGCAGACGTAGTAATGTTTATATACAGGGATGATTATTATAATCCCGATACCACAGAAAAGCCCGGCGTTGCAGAGATAATAGTGGCAAAACAGAGAAATGGTGCCACCGGACCTGTAGAGCTGGCATGGCTCAGCAGATATACTAAATTTGCAAATCTGGCTAAACAGCCAACCTCAAAAGAACAGCAGGGTGAATAAGATCAGGGACGGTTCAAACCGTCCCTGTTTTACTTTATAGGAAACTTCGTTTCCTACAAAGCAAAAAACGCTCCGCTAAGGATGCGTCTCGGCGCGCAATGAAGATAGCTGCCT
>CADBMW010000034.1 GCA_902795855.1 uncultured Lachnospiraceae bacterium | reverse complement strand
ACCACTGAAATAGATGATGATTTCTATGATGAGCTGGAGGAAACTCTTATCTCAGCTGATATGGGATTTGAAACAACTGAAAAGGTTATAGATGAGCTGAGAGAAAAAGTTGAAGAGATGGGACTTAAGGATGCATCTGAGTGTAAGGATCTTGTTATGAATTCTCTTAGAAATCAGATGAATGTTCCTGATAATGCCTACTGCTTTGAGGACGCAAAAACAGTAATGCTTATTATCGGTGTAAATGGTGTAGGAAAGACTACATCCATCGGAAAGCTTGCTGCACAATATAAAAATCAGGGGAGAAGCGTTCTTGTAGCTGCAGCTGATACATTTAGAGCGGGTGCTATCGAACAGCTTAGAACCTGGACTGAAAGAGCCGGAGTAGATCTTATAGCCCAGGGAGAAGGAGCAGATCCTTCTGCTGTTGTCTATGATGCAGTAAAGGCTGCCAAGGCTCGTAAAACAAATCTTACACTTATAGATACAGCCGGAAGACTTCATAACAAAAAGAATCTGATGGATGAGCTGGCAAAGATGAGGAGAGTAATAAACAGAGAATATCCTGAGTGCTATGTTGAGACACTTATAGTTCTTGATGGATCCACAGGACAGAATGCTCTGGAACAGGCTCGTCAGTTCTCTACAGTTACTGAGATTAACGGAATTATTCTTACAAAGCTGGATGGAACAGCCAAGGGTGGTATAGCCGTAGCAATTCAGTCAGAGCTTAATGTTCCGGTTAAATATATCGGTGTTGGTGAGAAGATTGATGATCTTCAGAAGTTTGATCCGGATGAATATATAAATGCTCTGTTCGAAGGATTTGAGCTTAAATCCGATCAGGATATCGTAGTAGATGAAGCTATCAGAAGTACTGAAGAATTCTAAGAAAGAAGATGATGTAAATGTTATCAAGAGAAAAATTCGAAGAAGCATATGAAATAGTATCCAAGGTTGCAAGAAATACAGGTCTTGTGGAAAGTGAATATTTCAGCAATATTACTGGAAATAAAGTATTTCTCAAACCTGAAAACATGCAGCTTACAGGAGCTTATAAGATCAGAGGAGCATATTATAAGATAAGCCAGCTTTCCCAGGAAGACAGGGAAAAGGGTCTTATTACTGCTTCAGCAGGAAACCATGCCCAGGGTGTGGCATATGCTGCAAAGGCATATGGAGTTAAGGCTACCATAGTAATGCCTACAACAACTCCTCTTATTAAAGTAAACAGAACCAAGAGTTACGGCGCAGAGGTTGTATTATACGGAGATGTATATGATGAATCCTGCGAATATGCTCTTAAGCTGGCTGAGGAAAAAGGATATACATTCATTCATCCTTTTGATGATCTGGATGTAGCCACCGGTCAGAGTACTGTGGCCATGGAAATCCTTAAGGAACAGCCTTTCATAGATATAATCCTGGTACCTATTGGTGGAGGTGGACTTGCCACAGGTGTTGCATGTCTTGCAAAGATGCTGAATCCATCCATTAAGGTTATAGGTGTTGAGCCTGCAGGAGCCAGCTGTATGAAGCTTTCTCTGGAGCGTGGACAGGTAACAACCCTTTCTCAGGTAAATACTATAGCAGATGGTACAGCTGTTAAGACACCGGGAGAGAAAATATTTCCATATATTCAAAAATATATAGATGAGGTCATTACTGTGGAGGATAGCGAGCTTATCGTAACTTTCCTGGATATGATAGAGAATCATAAAATGGTTGCTGAGAATTCAGGTCTTCTTACAGTGGCAGCCCTTAAACATCTGAGACCTGAAGGCAAAAAAGTGGCAGCTATTATTTCCGGTGGTAATATGGATGTGATAACACTTTCGTCTGTAGTACAGCATGGCCTTGTAGCAAGAAGCAGAATATTTACAGTATCTGTACTTCTTCCTGATAAGCCGGGCGAACTTGGAAAGGTTTCCAACATAATAGCTGAGCTTCAGGGAAATATTATAGAGCTTGAGCATAATCAGTTCGTATCACTGAACCGTAATGCGGCAGTGGAGCTTATAATAACCATAGAGGCCTTCGGTCAGGAACATAAGGAAAAAATCATGAATGTCCTTGCAGAGAAAGGATATAGACCAAAAGATAAGAGTCATAAGGCGGTGCTTTAATGAGATTTATGAGTATAGCCAGTGGAAGTAGTGGAAACTGCAGCTATATCGGTAGTGATAATACCCACCTGCTGCTTGATCTTGGCATAAGTATGAAAAGAATTGAATCAGGTCTTTCAAATGCTGAGATCAGTCCCAGAGATTTAAAGGCTATTCTTATTACCCATGAGCATATAGATCATATAAAGAGCCTTGGGGTGATATCCAGAAAGTACAATATACCAATTTATGCCACATACGGAACCATAGATGGTATAATGACTACCGGCAGCCTGGGGACTTATGATTATAATCTGTTAAAAGCTGTTCCAAATAATGGCAGCTTTCAAATAGGTGATATAAGAGTAAATGTTCATCCTGTATCCCATGATGCAAATGATCCTGTGTGCTACAGCTTTGAAGAAGGAGATAAAAAGATAAGCGTAGCTACGGATATGGGAATATATGATGATATGACACTGGATTTTTTAAGTGAAAGCAATGTGATGCTGATTGAAGCAAATCATGATATAAGAATGCTGGAAGCCGGGCCTTATCCCTATCCATTGAAACAGAGGATACTGGGTAAACGGGGGCATCTTTGCAATGAGGCTTCAGGCAGAATGATCAGAGAACTTTTACATGAAAATGTATTAAGGATATATCTGGGGCATTTATCCGATAAGAATAATTACCCCGAGCTTGCATACGAAACTGTAAAACAGGCCATTATGGATAATCCTTATACAAATGATATAAGAGAATTCGGCCTCAGCGTTGCATCCAGGAATGAGTGCGGCGAAGTGGTTGAGATTTAACTGTAGATTTAAGGTTGATTAGTAATAATACCAAGGAGAAAATGATGGAAAAGACAATCATAACTGTAGTAGGAAAAGATACTGTTGGAATAATTGCCAAGGTTTGTAATTATCTTGCAAGCAATAACATAAACATAAATGACATTACCCAGACAACTATGCAGGGGTATTTTAACATGATGATGCTTGTTGATACGTCTGAATCATTGAAGAAGCATGGTGAGCTTTCTGATGAGCTGGCTTCACTTGGTGAAGAAATAGGCGTTCAGATAAAGGCTCAGAAGGAATCCATATTCCAGATGATGCACAGAATCTAAGGATTTAATCAGTTATTGTATTTGAAGATAGTATAAAGTGAAATGTCTTAATGAGGAGAACAAATGATTACATTAGATGAAGTACTGGAAACTAATGAGATGGTACAGCGCATGAACTTTGACGTCAGAACAATTACCATGGGAATCAGTCTTCTGGACTGTGTTGGTAAGGATGTTGAAGAGACATGCGACAGAATATATAAGAAAATAACCACAAAAGCTAAGAATCTTGTGAAGACGGGAGAAGAGATTACCTCAATGTACGGAATTCCTATCGTTAATAAAAGAATTTCCGTTACTCCTATAGCTCTTGTGGGTGGTTCAGTTTGTAAAAACACAGATGATTTTGTAGAGATTGCAAAAACACTTGATAAGGCTGCACATGAAGTGGGAGTTAACTTCCTGGGAGGATATAGCGCCCTTGTATCAAAGGGAATGACTCCTGCGGATAAACTTCTTATAGAATCTATTCCAAAGGCTCTGGCATCTACTGAGCTGGTATGTTCATCAGTTAACTGTGGTTCCACAAGAACTGGAATCGATATGGATGCTGTAAGACTTATAGGAGAAAAAATCAAGGAAACAGCTGAACTTACAAGAGACAGGGATAGCTTCGGTACAGCTAAATTTGTAGTATTCTGTAATGCTCCTGATGATAATCCATTTATGGCAGGTGCATTCCATGGAGTAACTGAGGCAGATACCATAATAAATGTTGGTGTTTCAGGTCCGGGAGTTGTTAAGACTGCTCTTGAACAGGTTCGTGGAGAAAGCTTTGAGGTTCTTTGCGAGACTATTAAGAAGACTGCATTTAAAATAACAAGAGTAGGACAGCTGGTTGCAAGAGAGGCTTCTAAGAGACTGGAAGTTCCTTTTGGAATAGTTGATCTTTCATTGGCACCCACACCTGCAGTAGGTGATTCGGTTGCTGACATACTTTGTGAAATGGGACTTGAATATGCAGGTGCTCCGGGAACAACGGCGGCTCTTGCTCTCCTTAATGATCAGGTTAAGAAGGGTGGTATTATGGCATCCTCTTATGTTGGTGGTCTTTCAGGTGCATTTATTCCTGTATCCGAGGATCAGGGTATGATCAAGGCAGTGGATGAAGGTGCCCTAACAATTGAAAAACTTGAGGCTATGACCTGCGTATGTTCGGTAGGACTTGATATGATAGCTGTTCCTGGAGATACACCGGCTACAACTATCTCAGGAATAATAGCTGATGAAATGGCTATAGGAATGATAAATCAGAAGACAACAGCAGTTCGTATAATGCCTATTGCCGGTAAAACTGTGGGAGACCGGGTGGTTCTTGGTGGACTTCTTGGTGAGGCTCCGGTTATGCCTGTAAGCAAATACGGATGCTCTGATTTTATTAACAGACAGGGAAGGATTCCGGCTCCTGTTCATTCATTTAAAAACTAAGCTATTGAGGCAGTTATGGACGCAGTATATGTAATTACCGAATATAATTCAAAAATATTTACATTTCTTTTTGAAGACGGCAGGCTTGCAAAGGCCTGTCCTCTTTGTCATGAAACGATAATTGGTAATATATATACAGCAAGAGTAGCTAATATTGTCAAATCTATCAATTCAGCCTTTCTAGATGCAGGAACAGGTGATTATCTTTATTATCCTATTGCAGAAAATGAAGGAAGAAATATATTCATCAAGCATGGAAAGAGTGATAAGGTCTGTCAGGGGGATGAAATCCTGGTACAGATCAGTAAAGATCCCATTAAGACAAAAAAGGGTGAAGCTACAGCCAATATTAATCTTAAGGGTGATTATGTTGTAGTAGACAGAACAGGCAAGGTTGGAGTTTCAAACAAAATCCGTGATCAGAAGGTTAAAGATGAACTGAAAAAAATGATCGAACCTCTGCTTGGTGATTACTCTGAACTTGGGGCAGGTGTCATTGTAAGGACCGCAGCTCAAAGTGTAGATGGAGAAATTATAAAAGAGGAGACAATAAAATTATTATGTAAACTAAGAGATATAATTGCTTCTTCGGGGTATAAACTTGCAAAAGAGTTAGTCTACTCAGATTCAAATAAATATGAAGAAATAAAAGAACTAATAGTTAAAGATAAATATAATAAATTGGAGATAATAACGGATATCGATAAAGTATATGATGAACTGGCAGATGAATTTTCAGATGATTTCCGTTTTATAAATGACAGGGTCAGACTTGGAAGTCTTTCAGAGGATGGAGAGGATAAGGTGGTATTTAAAAACTTCCATGATGAACTGACAAATCTCAGCCTTGTCTATAATATAAAATCAAAACTGGAAAAGGGATTCGCCCGGACTATTCATTTAAAATCCGGTGGCTCCATAGTTGTTGAGCCTACTGAAGCGATGACGGTCATCGATGTTAATACCGGAAAAGCTATAAAGGGTAGAAATACGGAAGCTACCTTCCTTAAGATCAATAAAGAAGCTGCAGAAATGATAGCGAGGATTCTAAGGCTTCGAAATATTTCAGGTATTATAATGATCGATTTTATAAATATGAAGGAGCCTGAAAGTATTAAAGAATTAACAGATTATCTGAAAGGACAGTTATTTAAGGATGATATAAAAACCACATTTGTGGATATCACTGCTTTAGGGCTGGTGGAGCTTACCCGGAAAAAACAGCTTCGTCCATTTACTTTAAAAGATTTCGAATAGTATAGGAAAATGGAAAGATTAAAAAGAAAGTATATTGGAGATAAGGCGTTTTATAAGCTTGTCTTTTCGATTTCATTTCCCATAATGGTTCAGAACGGACTTACTAATTTTGTAAATCTTCTGGACAATATAATGGTGGGACAGTTAGGAACTGAACAGATGTCAGGTGTTGCCATTGTCAACAATCTGATCTTTGTTTTCTTCCTTATGAATTTCGGAGGATTATCGGGGGCAGGCATTTATACTGCGCAGTTTTATGGAAATAAGGATGATGAAGGTATAAGGAATACCTTCAGGTTTAAGCTTTGGCTTGGACTTTTTATAGTTTTAGTTACAGGTGCATTACTGCTTCTGTTTGGTGGTGATTTTATACAGCTGTTTCTGAATTCTTCTGCAGATGGTGGGGATCTGGAGGCTGCATTGAGCTACGGACTTGACTATCTTGGGATTATTCTGCTGATGCTGCCTGCAGTTTCTTTTAGTCAGGTATATATCAGTACTTTGAGGGAATGCGGACAGACTGTTGTACCAATGGTTGCCGGAATTGTGGCAGTTCTTACGAATCTTGTACTGGATTATATTTTTATTTTCGGCAAACTGGGACTTCCGGCTATGGGGGTAAAGGGTGCTGCCTTTGCAACGGTTATAGCCAGATATGTTGAAATGCTGATCGTGCTGGTCTGGGCTGTAAAGAATTCGGATACACATACATATTTTAAAGGTATCTACAGAACACTCCGGGTTCCCTGGGATCTTACGAAAAAGCTCTTAAAATCCGGACTTACCATAATGATGAATGAGGGATTATGGTCTGTTGGAATCGTAATTCTTGCCCAGGCTTATTCTATCAGAGGACTTAATGTGGTGGCAGGACAAAGTATAGCCTCCACCATAGGTAATATTTTTAATATAGTATTTATAGCTCTGGGAGATGCGGTTGCTATTATCATAGGACAGTTGCTTGGTTCGGGAGATATGAAAAAAGCCAAGGATTATGATAATAAGATAATTGCAACGGCGGTTCTATCATCAGTTGTAATAGGTTCATTATTATTTCTGGTGTCCGGACTTTTTCCTCAGCTTTACAATACTAATGAACACGCCAAAATGCTGGCGACACATTTTATAATGGTTCAGGCTGTTTTTATGCCTAAGGATTCTTTTCTTCATACCTCTTATTTCACCATAAGAGCAGGAGGAAAGACCATGATTACATTTTTGTTTGACAGCGTATCTACAATGCTTATAAGTGTACCGGTTGCATTTGTTCTGACCCGGTTTACGGCTCTTGGTGCGCCTACGGTTTTTGCTATTGTACATGCCGCTGATATCGTGAAATGTATGGTGGGTTATATAATGATCAAAAATAACATATGGATGAAAAACCTGGTTAAATAATCAGGGGGAAAGGATACAGTAATGTATAAAAGACTGATTTCAATTATTCTGATCTTAGCAATCATTATTTCTACGATTGATATAAGTGGTCTGGAGGTAAATGCTGCCGGACTTGATTACAGTTACGGAAGACTACTTCAGACTGCATTATATTTCTATGATGCAAATATGTGTGGTACTGAAGTTGGAGAAAGGTCGGCATTTTCCTGGAGGAATGACTGTCATACAGGAGATAATAAGGTTACAATCGATGGAAAAACTGTGGATGTAAGCGGAGGCTTTCATGATGCCGGAGATCATCTTAAGGCCGGGCTTCCCCAGGGATACACAGCAACAATGCTGGGAATAGCTTATATGGAATATAAAAGTGCCTTTGCTGAAACAAAATCAACAAAACATCTTCAGGTTATTACAGATCATTTCTGCGAATATTTTGAAAAATGTACTGTACTAAATGGTGATGGATCTGTAGATTTCTTCGTTTATCAGGTTTCAGATGGGGATGAGGACCATAAGAAATGGGCGGCTCCTGAAACTCAGAACGATGTGAGGCATGTATATTATACGTCAAAAAAGAATCCGGCTACTGATGAAGTAAGTGAAGCTGCGGCTGCCCTGGCTCTTCAGTATATAAACTTTAATGACAGTAAAGCTCTTGATTATTCAAAGAAGCTTTTTAGCTATGCTAAAAGCTTCTCAGATAAAAAGGTGGCAAAGGAAGGACTCTTTGATTCCAGCACTGGTGGTTATCTCTATGACTCACAGTCCTGGGGTGATGATTATGCCCTGGCGGCTTCATTATTATATAAAGCCACAGGGGATGGAATGTATAAGAGCGAGTTTGACAGCATTAAGAATTCCAATCAGGGAGGCTACAATATATATTCCTGGCTTTCCTGGGATAATGTCAGTGCACTGGCAGATTATTATGGTGCAGGAGCTAAAGACAGCCTTAAGGTTTGTGCTGATAATATGAAGAAGTCAGATAAGGAGTACAGCTGTCTTCTTGAATGGGGAAGTGCCAGATATAACTGCAATACCCAGTTTCTGGGGCTTCTGTATGATAAGGCTTCAGGAAATAAAACCTACAAAAGCTGGGCCAACAGACAGATGAAGTATATTCTGGGAAATAATAAGCAGAAGAATTGTTATGTCATAGGTTATAACAGCCGTTCAGTCAAGTATCCTCATCACAGAGCTGCATCTGCCTCAAATGATGCAGGTTCAGTATCCCCTAACAGACATGTTCTGCTGGGAGGTCTTGTGGGAGGACCGAAGGATTCCTGGGGCAACTATACAGATAGTCAGTCTGATTATCAGTGTAATGAGGTTGCTCTGGATTATAATGCCGGGCTTGTGGCTGCTGCCGCGGCTTTATATACAGCATATAAGAATGACGGAAAGGCTTCACACAGCCTAATGTCTGCTAAAGATTTAAACAAGGCTGAGCTAAGGTTTAATTATGGACTTGGAATATCCGTCCCGAGACTTAAGTCAGTAAAGAATAATAAGAAAAAGGCTGTCACTGTTAAATGGAGTAAAAACAGCAAGGTTTCCGGTTTTGAACTGCAGTATTCTCTGAAAAAGAATTTCAAAACAAAAAAACAGATAAATGTCACCGGAACAAAAAAGAAGATTTCAAAGCTGAAGAAGGGTAAGGTTTATTATATAAGAATTCGTTCTTATAAATTTACCGATTCAAAGAAGGAGTATTCAGCCTGGTCGCAGGTAAAAAAAGTAAAAATAAAGAAATAAAAAAACAAGAGCAAAACAAACAATAAATTAAATATAAATAGCATAAATTCAATTTGGTTTATATTTTATTTATGCTATAGTTTATATAGTGTTCGTATATTGTTTGAAATAATTTTTCAGATAGGGAGTATGGCATGGCTAGGAGAAAAAATAGAATTCTAAGTTTTATGATCGCTTTTACAATGGTACTGGGCCTGATGATTAATTCCACAACATTTCAGGTCAGCGCTGCCGGGGATATAAGTGATTATGGTAATTGTGATGATAGTGTAACTGTTACATTATTATGTGATTATCCAAACCCCTGGTATAACCAGTATGATTTTAAAATTGAAAATCAAAGTGGAGAAACTATACGTGACTGGATGATTGTATTTGAGGTTGATGGTACATTAAACGAGCTTGGTGCCGGTGCTTCAGATGATTGGAATACTGTGAATTTTTACAACTCCGGTAATACTATATATGTTTTTCCAACAGGAAACAGAGTTGATATAGAAATCCCGGATGGAAGCAGCAGCAGATATGGAACCCTTCAATATAGCGGTCCTCAGTGCAAGTCTGCAAAGGTTTATTACAGTTCCGTGGCCAATGCTTTCGATGAATTTAAGAATGGTGGAAGTGAGCATACCCATACACTTCAGCATGTTACTGCCAAATCACCTACATGTACTGAAACAGGTAATACCGAGTATTGGTATTGCGAAGAATGTGGTACTTATTTCGCTGACGAAGCAGCTGAAAACGAGATAGCGGAAGCTGATACAATTATTAAAGCTACAGGTCATGATTATTCATCTAAGCCTACATACACCTGGGCAGATGATAATACAACGGTAACTGCTGAGGTAGTATGTAAAAATGATTCGGACCATGTTATCAGAGAAACTGTTGAAACTGATTTTGAAACTATAACATTTGCTGATTGTACAAATAATGGAATAGGTAAATATACAGCTGAATTTGAGAATTCCAGATTTTCTACTCAGACTAAAAATGTTGAAATTCCTGCCACTGGTCACTCTATGACACATTTTGTTGGTAAAGAGGCCACATGTGAGGAGGAAGGAAGTATTGAATACTGGAAGTGTTCTAAATGTAACAAGCTTTATTCTGACGCAGAGGGTAAAAAAGAGATAACACCTGAACAACTTATTGTTCCTGCAAAGGGACACGACTGGGGAGACTGGCAGGTTATAACACCGGCTACAGAAATTGAAGAGGGTCTGGAAAGAAGAGTATGTAATAATGATAATTCTCATGTTGAAGAAAGAGCCATACCTAAGATAGCTCATATACATAAATATGTTAAGCATAATGAAGTGAAGGCTACCTGTACTGAAGGAGGAAATACCGAATACTTCACATGCAAAAATTGTAATTTGATCTTTGTAGAAAAAGATGGTCAAAAGGTTCAAACTGATCAGGAAAAAATATATACTGATAAGCTTGGTCACGATTACGGAGCTATAAGTTGTTCCTGGGTTGGTGATGATCATCTAAGTGCTATTGCCACAAGACCTTGCAGCAGATGCCAAGGCTTATCTGAAGAGGTTAATGCTGTAATAGATGAAACAAAGGAGCCTACCTGTACAGTTAAAGGAACCAGAATATATACAGCAACCTTTGAAATGCCGGGAGCTGCACCTCTTGTATATGAAGAAAAAATTGATGCTTTAGGCCATGATATAAAACTTGTAAAGGGTACGTCCGCTACATGTGAAGAAAGCGGTACAATGCAGCATTATAAATGTAAAAGATGTGAAAAATGCTATATGGATGAAGGCTGCAAAACCTTACTTTCAACAGTGGAGATTCCTGCCAAAGGTCATGATTACGGAAATGCTGAATATACCTGGGCTACTGATAATTCATATGTAAATGGTGTTATAAGATGTAAAAATGATTTTTATAATGATCATCTTATTACAGCAAAAGCAGAAACTAAATATGAGGTTATTGTAGAACCTGATATAGAAAAAGAAGGTCTTGGAAGATATACAGCCATCTTTAAAAAAGAAGGTTTTGGTATCATCTCCAAGGATGTTAAGATTGCTGCAAAACAAAAGCCTCAGGAAGATGATAATACTGATGATAATCAGTCTGGTGGTCAGTCAGGAGGCGGAAATAATGATCAGCAGGGAACCGGTGGCGGTTCTCAGATTCCTGTGATCAATCCTGGAAGTACGGATACCGGAACTCAGGCACCTGTAGCTGCTCCGGCTCCAACACCGGAGGTTAAGGAGTCTGCTGAGGAAGAAGAAAATGATGGCCTCAGCAAGGATGGAACGTCTCTTGGAGAAGGTGCGTCTATTGAAAGAGCTGAGAGAGCAATACTTGCTTCTGATTCGGAGGAAGGTCCTGCAGGAACAAAGTTCTGCAAGCTTCAGCTTGGCGCAGCTAAGGTTTCTAATAAATCTATAAAGATAAAATGGAATAAGCTTTCAGGCGCTACATATACAGTTTATGGAAATAAATGCGGTAAGGGCAATAAATTCGTAAAGCTTGCTACAGTTTCTGGAGACAGCTATACCCAGAATAAGCTTAAAAAAGGAACCTACTATAAATATATTGTTATAGCTGCAAAGGATGGTAAGGTACTTTCATCATCTAAATCTATTCATATAGCTACCAAGGGCGGCAAGGTCTGCAATCCTAAGAAGGTTAAGCTTAATAAGAAAAAGCTGACACTTAAGGTGAATAAGGTAATGAAGGTAAAAGCTGCACAGAAAGCTGAGTCAAAGAAGCTTTCTATAAAGACACATAGAAGTGTAACCTTTGAATCTTCAGATGAAAGTGTTGCTACAGTTACACCTAAGGGTATAGTAAAGGCTGTAGGAAAGGGAAGTGCATATATTTATGCATATGCCCAGAATGGTGCCAGAACCAGAATGGTTGTTAATGTAAAATAATCTTCCAAATAAAATACAAAAATAAATTAAAATGTGGTTGACATATTATAATTATATGTTGTAATATAACACAGTATGCCGCACAACGAGGTTTGAGAAAGGCTTATTTTAAAGCTTTTATATAAGTGCAGATTTTCTTTATATTATCTGCCACCGGAGTTGGCGAGATTTATAAGTTAGGAGGAAAACTTATGTACGCTATTATAGCAACAGGCGGAAAGCAGTATAAGGTCGCTGAAGGAGATGTTATCAAGGTTGAAAAGCTTGGTCTTGAAGACGGCGCTGCAGTTACATTTGATAATGTAATCGCAATCAACAATGATTCAGACGTTCTCGTTGGTGATAAAGTAGCTAACTCAACAGTTAAGGCTACAGTTGTTAAAACTGCTAAAGCAAGAAAAGTAGTTGTTTATAAGTATAAGCCTAAAAAGGGTCATCATAAGAAGAATGGCCACAGACAGCCTTATACAGAAGTTAAGATTGAAGCAATTAATGCATAATTGATAGCAGGTTCTTTTTAAGAAAGGTCAGCTATGATCAGAGTTTGTTTTTATTTAAAGGATAATACTTATTTCGGATTTAAGATAAAAGGTCATGCAGATTACGGATGCTGTGGCAAAGATGTTGTCTGTGCCGGTGTATCAGCTCTTGTGATCAATACCATAAACTCTATTGAAGAGCTTACTGGTGACTGTTCCTGTGTAGAGGAATTTGAAAGCGGCCTTGTTAAATTCAAAATAGTCGGAAAGGTCAGCAATGAAAGTAAGCTTTTACTGAGAGCTCTTCGACTTGGCCTTTGCTCTATATATGAGGAATATGGTGATAAGTATATCCGAATATTTTTTAGGGAGGTAAGTCATGTTTAAGATGAATTTACAGCTCTTCGCTCATAAGAAGGGAATGGGTTCTACAAAGAATGGTAGAGATTCAGCTTCTAAGAGACTTGGAGCAAAACGTGCAGACGGTCAGTTCGTTAAGGCCGGAAACGTTTTATATACACAGCGTGGAACAAAGATCCATCCAGGACTTAATGTTGGACGTGGCGGAGATGATACTCTGTTCGCATTAACAGATGGAGTT
>CADBMW010000033.1 GCA_902795855.1 uncultured Lachnospiraceae bacterium | reverse complement strand
GCTCCCTCAACCTGATCAAGAAGTGGAATCCATCCTGTACCAAGCTGTGTTGTCAGCTTACAACCTGTACCTGCAAGTTCTGAAAGACCTTTAACATCTGCATAAGGACCATCTTTCTTAACTACGATACAGTTATCTCTATAGTAGTAAGGTTCAGTAAATGAATAAGACATTTCTCTTTCTGCTGTACGTCCCATACCTGCGATGATACAGTCATAATCACCTGCATCCATGGAAATACCGATTGATGACCACTCTACTTTATGAACCTCAAGCTCCATTCCCAGCTCATCTGCCAGCTTCTGAGCTACTGCAACATCATATCCATATGCATAATAATCTGATCCGTAAATCTTAACTGCCTTGCTTCCATCTGGGGTAGTTGCTTCGTCCTGTGTCCAGTTAAATGGTGGATAAGCACATTCCATACCAACTCTGAGCACTCCTCCCTCAGCATCTGAACTTGTTCCTTCAGCTTCTGTCACTTCTTCGCTTGTTGCAGAAGCCTCTGCTGTCTCTGCACTTGGAGTAGATGCTTTTTCTCCTGAACCACATCCACTAAGCATTGTTACTGTCATTGCTGTTACCAGTGATAAAATAATCCAATTTCTCTTCTTCATAATTTTTTCCTCCTTTTGTCACCCTGATAATGACTTTACTACTAACACAAAAGGCGCCGGTTGAAACTTTTTTGTTTCTCCAGCGCCTTTGCATAGTCTGCATTTTAGTCACATCTTATATTTTTTACAACGTACAATCTGCACAGTTCTTTTATGCAATCTGCACACTCCTTTACATAAACATAAATCTTTTAACAAGAATACAGTTAATAAGATCAAGATATTCCATGTAATCATTTAGCTCTATTTCCAGTATTTCTTCTATCTTTTCCAACCTGTTGAGGAGAGTATTCCTATGAATGAATAAAGCTTCAGCAGTCCTTACCGTATTAAACCCATTCATGTAATAAGAAAGGAGTGTATCCTCAAGAAATGAACCATTTGCATTATCATATCTCTCCAGCTTATCCAGTTTATTGTTACAATAATCCAGTATTTCTCTCTGATTATCGCTATGAAACATATATTTATATATACCCATTGTACTGACACTCAGCACCTTCTTATGTGACGGATTAGGCAGCTGGTCTTTTTTCGGAATGAGACCTTTTGCTTCCTGATAACTCTGTCCAAATTTTCTTGGATCAGTATAGGCCGCTCCCAATAAACATGTACTCTGTATCAAACCTTTGAAAGATGGATTACTATCCAATGACCTTAGCACCTTCTCGATTTCATGCTCAACTTCTTTATCAGCCTTTGCTTCAAACAAAAGGACAAACTTATTGAGAAATCTCATGAACATAGGATGTCCTTTCATTTTGAGAACTTCCTGATTCAGACAATTCGCATAATACTCATATACATGGTCATCCTGTTCCAGATTCACTCCGTATTTTCTGTCAACTGCTATAATGCCAACTCGATATGGTTTACTAAAATCTATACCAAACTGTCCGGAAATCTTTTCAACATATCTGTCATTTACATCATAACCGAACAGCAGATTATAAAGATAATCCCCTGTTCTTTTATTGATAATATCTGTTTCTGTGATAAGGTTTCCAACACTCTGAGATATATCTACAAATGAAGCCCCTTCCCATCTGATGTAAAAAAGTGGGAGCTGTAGTTCATTAGCTCTATTAATAATACTTTCCGGGATATCTTCTATGTCATCAATTACAGACAGCCCAAGCCCTGAAATCCCTAATTCCACCAGTTCTTCCATAGTTCTTTCAACTTCATCAAAATCAAACCGAATATAGTCCACTACTATCAGCGCAAAATTTCCCTGATTCATATGATCCTTATAGGGTTTTGTCTGTACAAGATAAACCCATGAAACTACTCTGTTCAGGCCCTCTTCTCCTGCAACCAGCTCAACACCGTCTAATTTAAGATTTACTATATCTCTAAATGTAACCATAAAAACTCCTATCAATAAAACTTATAACTTATTAATCTCATTATCATTTTGAAATCTTGATAAATGCTCAAAGGGAAGAATCTGCCTGCCTCTGAAAAGACCGCAGCCATCATTTATCAATTGATTATTGTATGCCTTAAACATATTCACATTTATAGATGCCAGATCAAGCTTCTGAAGCTTTATGAGTCTCTCATAAGCTTCATCAAAGTATATACACTCCCCCTCAGGAATCATATCTCTCTTTGCACGGTTTTCCTCCTGCTGCTTCTCATATCCGAAATGATTTGCCCTTCCAATCTCCGCAAGATCATCCATATCCTTAGTTCTGAGCTGAAGCTCTGTGTAGCATCTTGCAAAATTATCATAAAATGTAATATGAAGAGACCTGTATCCCGATGGACGGGGAGTCTGAACATAGTCTCTATAATAGGGCAGATTATTTTCAGACATATACTTTGATTCATTACTTTCAGAAAGCCCTGAAAGCTCAGTTGTAAAGCCCCTTTCTTCAAGAAACTCCGGAAGTACATTTGCTATCTCATAAAGGAACTTAAGTTCCTGCTCTTCAAGGTTTTCCTGTTCTGACACATGACACTGCGGAAGCGATATAACTATTCGATAGGCAATCAGATCCCTGAAGCAATTGAGCTTATTTTTAATCTCCGCTTCGTTCGGATACTTTCCATTCGCCTTAAAATAATCATGAATATATTCCAATATATAGCCATTGAATTTTTCTTCGGCACGTATAAGGGATTTGATTCTTCCCTTAAATGTAAATGCAAGAAATGGATACTTCTTTGCCATATACATATAGAACTCATTTATCCTCTGGGACTGCGATGTAAGAAACTCCGTATGCTCAAGAATCTCAATAATCTGAATCAGAAAATTGCTGTGTGCCATATCTATTGAATTGTGATTTTTAATTGCCTCATTCTTTAGATCCGTTGAGAACTGTAGCAACACCTTCAATACAGTATCT